>CAKMZM010000066.1:0-10585 GCA_929200365.1 uncultured Flavobacteriaceae bacterium
AAGTCGCAACATTACTCAAGATAAGTTCACTAAAAAAGCCCTATCGGTTTATACTGATAGAGCTTTTCTATAATTAACACTACATTACTATGAAAAAACTTTATTTATTATTTAATACAACTTCGCTATACTTAGCATTAATTGTAATCATTTTATCTGTGTTACGTGTATTTTGGAATCCATTAACAAATACATTACCAAAATTCTTTCTTGTATTTATCTCTAAAGTTTTGGGTAAAGAAATTATACTTTGTGCCCCACTGTAAGATAAATTAAATGCTGTTTTTGGTAAATTTAATTTAAAATCACTGTTTTGAACTGCCAAATCCAAAGTAGAAAAATATTCTCCTAGGTTTGCTATGGTAATCATTCCAAAACTTCCTGAGATTGCTGCGTTTTCATTAAGTTGTTGGATAAAAACATTACTAGAATCTGAATTAACCAAAAGGTTTTTAGCATTTTGTATTCTACAATTCTTTACATAATTAATCACTAATCTACCATTATCCCATTGGCGAACAAAAATGGGTGAATAAGAAGCTTTGATAAATGTTTGTTTACCATCTATAACATTAGCTGAAAGTTTAGTATGAGATAGAGAAGCTTTTATATTATTGGTTTTTTCTGCCAGTTGCACATCTCCATGACGAATATTAAGTCTCAATTTAGCTTCTTTAGGGATACGAATTTTAATAATTTTATTTGTACTATTAGTATTAATACGGCTAGCACTATATCTATAGACGGTAACATTAGTAGTTTTTGTTTTCTGGTTGCCAACATCTTGTGTAAATTGAGATGCCCATGCATTCATTTGTTTTTCATATTGTTCTCCCCAAGATTCTGATTCTATTCTACTTTTAGGATTAGCTTCAAATCGTTTAGCCCATTTCTGTTTTTGTTCATCAATAAATTTTTCGCGTATTTGGTTTTCCCATTGTTTAATATATTTTTCATCCTCTTTCTTATTGATTCCATTATTATAATTAACATTAGCTTGATTTTGAGAAAGAGCACTTGGCATAGGGTTTTTGGCAATATTTTTCATAAGAGGTCCCAACATATCAGTAATCATAGGCTCTAGCATCCTTAACTCTTGTAAATTTTTTCTATCCATTGTAATGCTAGAAGCTGTTACATTTCTCCTCCATAAGTTTCCTGCAGTAGAGTTAATAGTTACTTTCTGACTATCTCCTAACACATCTACTTGCCAACTATCAAGAATATGTTTGCTGTTTTCATCAGAAAGATTGCCTTCTAAGTAACCTTCTACCTCTATTGTATTTTTATTCCAAGTTTCAAAAACAATATTAGTATGACTTGTATTAAGAACCACAGTAACATCTTTATTTACTGCGAGCTTTTCATTTAATTTGTCTTGTCTGTCTTGTGCAAATAATCCTACACAACATAATAAGCCAAGAATCACTACATTATGCCTGTACTTCATTGTAATTTTCGTTTTCAATTCTTTCTAATTCTTTTAGCGTGTCTTTTAGTCTATTTAAAAGAGATAATCGTATCGTTAAATTCTCCATCATAGCCTCTACACTTTGAACATTGGGTCCAACTTCTATTAATTCTTTACTAAGCCTTTGGTATTCATTATCAAGATTATCTAATCTGGTCATAAAACTTTCTACCAATTCTCTATTCGTATCATCAATTGTAATCTGAGATAATTGAAATTTTATACTGGTAAGTATACTATTTTCTACTTCTTGATACTCGGGAGATATTTCTGCCAGAGGCGAAGATTGTTTTGCTAATATTACAGATGAGTTTTTTACAGGAGTAGTATTAGAATCTACGATATCAACTTCTTTAATTTCATTACTACCAAATTGATTATATGTTAGTAACGAAACTGAAAAGATAACAACAATACTAGCAGCAATATTAAGCCATTTGTACTCAACTCTTTTGGTTTTTTTAGGCAACTCTTTTTCTAACCTTGACATAAACCTTTGTTGATGTCCTTTTCTTATTTGCCCAGCAGGGATTTGTTTATCCTGCTTTAAAAGTTCTCTAATATCCTGTGCCATGTCTCAAATGTTTTAATTCTTCCTGTAGCTGCTTTTTACCTCTATGTACTAATGTTCTTGAGGAAACTGGTGTGATATCCAATACTTCACTAATTTCATTATGGTCATATCCTTCTATCAAAAATAGCATTACAGCATATTTATATTTTTCTGGTAGTTTTTCAATTGCTTTTTTTACTTCATCTACAGTAACAGAATCAGATACTGACCAATCGTTCTGTTCCTCTACAGTTGTCATAATTTGTTCATTAATCGACATCATATTCATTTTCTTAGCTTTTAGCATATCTATGCTTTTATTTATAACAATACGTTTAAGCCAAGCACCAAAAGTAACATCTCCTGTAAATTGATGAAGTCGCATAAAAGCTTTAATGAAAGATTCTTGCATAGCTTCTTCTGCCTCAAATGGATCTTTAAGGAAACGTAACGCTACATAATACATACCATCACAGTATTTATTATAAAGTTTCATCTGCGCTCTACGATCGTTAGTCCTACATTGTTCTATTAGCTCGCTTTGTAACAAACTTTCTTACCTTTAATGGTTAGTGATTATTATTTAAAACAGTTTTAAATCGTATTCATCTATATAGACGAAAACATATATCTTATGTTGCAAAACTATGTATAAAAACTACAATACACCAACAAACAACTGTATATCAATAAATTAATACAAAAACAATATATACATGCTACAATTATATTAAAAGTGTAAATAATATAAACAGTACTTCTCCTAAGTATTTAGCCTCTATTATTCTTGCTTTTATGAATATTTAAGCTTAAACTTAAATTGTAAAAGAAAGATATTTAAAATTAAAAAAAATGTCAAAACTTATAAAGAGAATACTATTTATTTTATTAGGATTAGTATTGGTTGGGGTTGCAGGAGTACATTTTATGAAACAAAGAACCAAAAAACATAGTCCTGAAGAAGTCGTTACTCACACAGCAAAAGATGCTACCTTCACCGTTTTTTATAATAGACCTTATAAAAAGGATCGAGAAATTTTTGGTAATCTGGTTCCATATAATGAAGTATGGAGAACTGGTGCCAATGAAGCCACTACATTTACAACGAGCAAAGACCTTCTTGTTGATGGTACCCTTCTAAAAGCAGGAACTTATACACTATGGACTATCCCCAACCCAAAATCCTGGAAAGTGATTTTTAATAATAAAAAATATGATTGGGGTATATATCCTAATGGAGTTGCAAAACGAGACGCTTCATATGATGTACTAACTGTAGAAGTACCTGTACACCCATTACTAAATGTTGTAGAACAGTTTTCTATTTATTTCGAAAATGCAAATGACTTTACTATATTATACCTTGCATGGGATAGAACTGCAATTGCAGTTCCTATAAAAATATAAAATCATAACAACTATAGGTGAGGATTTTTTCTCATTCCCAGATAAAGACATTAAAATAGCAGAGGAGCTATATTATTAATTACAAGTTTCCGAAAGGAATTTATAACTTTGCCATAAAGCCATTTCTGTGTCTAAAGATTCTACCAAACATACCAATACTAGTGGTCAAGCAATTGATCGATTTAAAAAATTACAACAAAAAGAAGTTCTAGTTGATCCCATTTTTAAAGGAATCATTACCCAAGACACTACTGCTTTAAGCAAAGGAATCACACTAATCGAGAGTACCCAGCAAAACCATATTAAAAAAGCGCAACAACTTATCGAAATGTGTCTCCCTTATGCCAACAATTCCATAAGAATAGGAATAACAGGAGTTCCAGGAGTAGGTAAAAGTACCTTTATCGAAGCTTTAGGCAATTTGTTACTACAAAAAGGTAAAAAAGTAGCAGTACTGGCAGTAGATCCCAGTAGTACCATCTCACATGGTAGTATACTAGGTGATAAGACTCGAATGCAATCTTTAGTAAGATCCCCTATGGCTTTCATACGCCCCTCTCCATCAGGAAGTTCATTGGGAGGAGTAGCACAAAAAACTCGTGAATCTATTATCCTTTGCGAAGCTGTAGGATATGATATTATTATTATTGAAACTGTAGGTGTAGGGCAAAGTGAAACTGCTGTGCATAGTATGGTAGATTTCTTTTTATTATTAAAATTGGCAGGCGCAGGTGATGAATTACAGGGGATCAAAAAAGGTATTATAGAAATGGCAGACGCTCTTGTGATTAATAAGGCTGATGGCGATAACCAGATACGTGCTCGAAAAGCCAAAAATCAATTTAGAAAAGCACTGCATTTATATCCTCTTACACAAAACAACTGGTCTCCAGAAGTACTAACCTGCAGTGCTATAGAAGGTACAGGGATCGAAGATATCTGGAAAGTGATCTTAAAATATCTGAAAATCACTTCTGAAAATGGATTTTTTGAAAAAAACAGAATCCAACAAAATAAATTCTGGTTATTACAAACTATTGAAGAACAATTAAAAAAATCTTTTTATAACAATCCCAAAGTTAAAGCTGCTCTAGATTCAAAAATTGAAGCCGTACAACAACATAAAATTACGCCCTTTGCTGCTGCAAGGCATTTATTAGATTTAAACTCATCTTGAGTAATGCTCTTGTACACAAAATCTATATTTTGTACCTTATTCTTGCTCATTTTTCTACCGTAGCTAAGGCTATGCTGAAAAAAATGAGCTTCATTATGATACAAAAGTCAAACTTTTCGACTTAAAATTGGACTACCCAAAAGTTCTTGAATAAATAACAAAATGTACTTAGCAAAATGTATTAGTTTGAATATCCTTTTTTTCTTTCTTTCAAATTAAAACGATACACATACCCTAAACTAAGTTCAGAAAAATCGGCCTGTCCTAAATTTGCATTAATACTTGCTCCAAAAAAAATATTGCTTTTGGGTGCTTTATGGGTATTAAACAAATAGTACTTTACTCCTAACCTACTAGAAATCGTTCGTTTTATTTCATAATACCAATCCAGCTCTCCCAGAGTATATTGATCCCCCTGTGTTTCTCCCTGACTAAGTTGCCATTCTATTTTATAGAAAGGTTTATGTATATTAAGTCCAAGCTCAAATTCTACGCCAATATGCCCTATAAAAACTTCTGTACTGAAAAAAAAACCGTAATTGCTGGCATACACAACAGGTTTTTCTTTAAAAAAAGGAACTTGCTGTTGTATGAGTAGTTCATCATTTTTAATATAATCATAATAGTGCTCATAGAACCTGCCATAAAAACCAATTCCAAACTTAAAAATCTTGTTAACAACTTTACCCATAGATAATGCAACAGAATACACTTCTTTTTTATCGTTAAATTCCTCTGAAAGTACATTTTGACCTATGCCACTGCGAAATGAAAAATAGTTTTGTGAGGATTTAACTCGTTCTTTTTTTAAAACCATTACATCGTTCTCAGGAATAGTTTGAGGTTCTCCAAAAGATGAAGAAGCACTTATCAAAAAAGAGTTAAGTCCCTGATTGGGTAATCTCGTGTGCCCGTTAGAATAATGACCATATCCTAGTCCTAAACGCCATTGTGTTGATTTACCAATTAAAATATCATAATACAAAAAAGTTTTGTATGACCAATTAAGACTTGTTGTTACTGCCTTATTATAAGGGTTTGTTTCTATATTATACTTTGTATCAAGATAGGATGCGCCAAATCCCATATTAAGATGCCATCGATTTGTTTTTTTTTGAAACAATCCAATTTCAACAAAAGGCATTATGATATAAGCTTTACCTACTTTTTCTCTATTTCCAAAATCAGTAATTCCAAATGCCAGTCCTGTTTTTGGATACCCTAGTCTAGAACTCCATTGCGCATCTACCTTCTTATTATAGCTTCCTGCGCTAACAAAAAAAGAAGTAAGCATTTTAGTTTCTGGAAAACCAGTGTTAGGCTCTGTCGTTTTTCCTAGTATTACTTCTGGGGTAATAAAAAATGAGTTTTTATTTTCATTGCCTGATATTTGCCCCCTTAATTGTGTTCCAATAAAAAATAGGAGTAGATAGTATTCTGTTTTCCTCATTTACTTCTTTATCAAATATTGATATTAAATTTCCCTTTGATTTTCGTGATACAAAATAGAACTTTTAAAATAAACTACCTCAGGGCAAGAATACGAGGTATTAAATCCCGAAAAAGAAAATTCTAAATTATAAAAAAAGCGAGACAAGCCTTAGGGTAATATACCCTAAAAAATCAATACATGAACTTACTCTATACTTATATTTGAATAAATACCATAGAACATACTCTTAAACATCTTGCTTCCTAAAAGCAATTGTTTTGAGACTATTTATCATCAACATCTGCTGCTTCATCTTTACGTACTTCTTCAGAAATGTCATTTATTGTATTGGCTCTTTCATCAAACTCTTCAAAGCTTTGCATCGTATCTGCCAGACGTTTGCTAATTTTTACCAAATAGATAGTGTCTTCTGTTCTTACTTCTACAGCTTCTATTGCTTCATTATTCTGGTTTCTAAAATGAATAATATCCCTGTCGGCATAACCATCAGGAAACTTTTCTACTAATAAATTTAGAATGTTCTTATTAAGTTTTTTGTAGTCTACAATTACTCTTTTCATAGGACTCTAAGGTTTAAGAATTAATTATACGCTTATATATCAAATAACATTTTTTTTGCTAAATGCTATTATCTCTATTATAAATCATAAGAGTATTTTTTATTACCATACTCTAGGTAATTTTGAATTAAGCGTATATTATTTCACTGAGTAACTTATTACTACAAGTCTAAATAAAAAAAATGAAACTTTGAATAAATCAACTTTAAAAATCAATTATTTTTTTGAATTTTTACTTGTTAAAAACTAGTTTTTTTGCCTTATGTGGTTGATCTTTTAATCTTTATTTTCAAATTTCAGATCAATAAATTAACATTTTCAACTTCAGAAACACATAGAAAAATACGGTATAATAAACAACTTTTGTTGCGGGAAACATAAGACTAAAAAAAGCATTTCAACATCATTTTTACCTTTGTTATTTGAGTTGTTTTTTTGATATTGATCTCAAGGGAGAGTTATGGTTTGAAATAAGATGACCTTGCTTACTTGTCTTTAAAAAAAAAGCATTTCTTAAATTCATAAAACCAGTTTAGAACAATATTGCTATGGTTATACAAAGTTTGCCTACCCATATTTCTTTATCAGAAATGTATGTAGCTTAAACGCTCCTACTCCCAATAAAATACCTATTGCCATACCGGTAACAATATCTCCAGGATAATGTACCCCTATATAAATTCTACTGTAACTCACAATAATTGACCATACTACCATAAATGGAAAGATGTACTTTAGATACTTTCGTAAGGTTAATCCTGTAAAAAATGCTAAGCCCATAGAACTGGCTGCATGGCCAGAAAAATAACCATGTCGTCCACAGCGTTCTGCTATAAAACGTGTAAACTCTGCTACTCCATCTGCTCTACATGGTCGTGGTCGCATAAACAACACATTCTTAAACAGATTAGATAACTGATCGGTAGCAGTAATTAATAGTGCCACAACCACCAGCGTGATAATCGTACCTCTAATTCCAAAATATTTATAGAAAAAAACCAGCAATATTCCATATAAAGGAATTTGGTAAAACTTTTCTGTCATAAACAGCCAAAATCCGTCCCATGCAGATGATCCTAAATTATTGAGATATAAAAAAAGGTCTTTGTCTAATTGTATGAGGTCTTCCATTGTTATGGTCCTTTATCTTATTTTTTATTCGTCGTAACGTTCTATTTCGCGATCATAAAAATCATTAGCTGCTTCAAAAAGGTGTTCTGCTTCTTCTAACAGTTCTTTTTCATCATCCTTATCAAATTCTTCGAGCCATTCTATCTCATCATTTTCGAGGTTAATGATGCATCTGGGGAACTCTGCATGAATTACAAAAATGGCGTTTGGGTAATCGGTATTATCGCCTAATAAGAATTTTGGGAAATCCATAATAAATACTTAAAAATTACAAAGTTTCAAAAGTACTATCTTTTTTAAGGAAATCAGAACATTATGATATGAACTCATTTATTTATTTATTTTGTTTGCTACTAGGAATTTTGGCTTTTGTTCTATAATGCATACTTTTTTGAGAAACATAGCTATGACTAGGTTTCGATAAAAGACAAAATCAGAGGGTAACATTAAAATTTACCAATAAAAGAAAAAGTTCAGATGAGTAGTACATACAATAACTTCTATTCAATTTCAATTTCTATTCTATTGTTTGAATCTGGATCCAAATTAGAACCCGAAACAGCAATAGGCATAGTATCTCCTACCGCTACTATTTCGATTAAAGATTCGTCTATACCTTGTTCTACAAAATATTTTTTTACATTGCTAGCTCTCATGGCAGACATGATTTCATTTTCAAAAGAAGAACCAGCATCATCTGCATGCCCTATAATTTTAACGGAATTTACTTTAAATATAGTTACATACTGAATATAAGAATCGAGTATTTTCTGAATTTCTTTATATGCTTCGCTTTCACCCACCAAAAACTCTACAGGCGAAAATTCGAGTGCCATATCACATACCTGACCAGATGTAAGGCTTTTGGTATCTCTCATTTCCATTAGCAAGACATCATCTACAAAATAATAGGCTGTGTCAAACCCTCCTCCTTTTACAGATTTTCCTTTTGGGCTATCTGAAAAATACCCTAAAGAAATATATTTTTCTGTTCCTTTTGCTCTATATACCCCACAAACTTTAGTCCATTCTTTGGTATTACATATCATTTTTGAAGATTCTATATGTAAAGGAAACTTAGAAGTAGTTGTTATTTTTGGTCTTCTGGCTGTAAAATATGATCCTATTGAAGAAGTACAGGAATTCGAGATTCCTTCTCCCAAAGAAACATACATATGAAAATAGTAGTATTTACCCTTGGATAATGGTTGTTTTAATTTGGCCGTTACCCCCTCTTTATAAGGACCACCTGCAATATACATTCCTACTTTACCTTCTCCTGTTCTAGGCTCCTGTGCTCCAAACTGTTTTAAAAAATTAGGTGATTTGTGAATAAATCTAATATCATCTAATCTTGGGTGATAGGCATCTGGAGAGTTAATTGAAGCTTTCCAATCTCTAATAATTCCAAAGTTTTGCATCTCCATATCCAATCGGGTAATAGCTGCATTTGTAGCTTCGAAACTAGGATTAGGGATAAGATTTTGATTTTTACTATGAACAAAGCGTTGACTTCTAACACTTTGTGCAACCATTATAGTAAATACTGCAAGTAATAGACAAAATTTAGAATTTGGGAATTTCATATTTTGTATTCTGTTTTTTTGGAAAGATAGTTAATTATTAGTTAATACCAAATAAACGTAATAAGTATAAAAATGGTATTTGGTCTTTCTTTTTTTAGCATCAGATAAAAGTAAAAAGTTTTTAAAAACTGGCACAACAAAACCAGATATTCCAATTAATACCCAACATAGTCTACGATTTCTAATCCGTATCCAATCATTCCAACACGTTTTTGTTGTATTGTATTAGATACTAAACGCAGTTTATGAATATTAATATCATGAAGAATTTGTGCTCCTATACCAAAATCTTTGCTATCCATAGCAATTTTTGGGGCTTTTACTAGATCTTTTCCATTTTGAATTTCTTTTAAAACACTTAAACGCCCTAAAAGATTAAGGGATTGACTTTCTTGATTAATAAAAATTATCGCTCCTTTGCCTTCTGCATTAATACGCTGAAACATAGCATCTAGGCGTTTATCGGCATTATTAGTTAATGTTCCTAGAATATCATTATTAAACAAGGTAGAATTGATCCTGGTAGGCACAGGTTCGTTTTCTTTCCAGGATCCCAATGTTAAGGCAATATGTATTTGGTTATTGGTTGTTTGCTTATAGGCTCTAAGTCTATAATTTCCAAAACGTGTAGTAATATCAAAATCTTCTTTTTTCTCGATCAGAGAATCATGCTGCATACGATATGCTACAAGGTCTTCAATCGATATTAATTTAAGATCAAATTTCTTGGCAACCTCTATCAATTGTGGTAAACGTGCCATAGTACCATCTTCATTCAAAATTTCTACCAGAATCCCTGCTGGTTTAAACCCTGCAAGTCTTGCCAGATCTACGGCTGCTTCTGTATGCCCAGTGCGTCTTAATACTCCTCCATTTTTTGCTTTAAGCGGAAAAATATGCCCTGGTCTTCCTAAATCGTGAGGTTTTGTATTTTCCTGAATTAATGCTTTTATAGTTTTGGCTCTATCGTGTACAGAAATCCCTGTTGTACACCCATGCCCTATTAAATCTACCGATACTGTAAATTGGGTTTCGTGTAAAACGGTATTGTTCTGAACCATCATATCTAGGTTTAACTCCTCACAACGATCTTTGGTTAGTGGAGCACAAATCAATCCACGACCATGAGTTGCCATAAAATTGATCATTTCTGGAGTTACTTTTTCTGCTGCTGCAATAAAATCTCCTTCATTTTCACGATCTTCATCATCTACCACAATAATCACCTTTCCTTGCCGAATATCTTC
>CAKMZM010000066.1:10685-16464 GCA_929200365.1 uncultured Flavobacteriaceae bacterium
TTTTATAAAGAAACTCTTTATTGGCTGGATAACAGTATCCATGCTAAAGATTCCTCGATCTGTAGTGGCTCTGTATGTCAGAAATATACTTAGCGGAAATACAATGCATGTAGAAATCCATGAACCTATATATGGAGAAATTCCTCCTTCTTCTGCACTATTTTTAGCAAAAATTCCAATAAAATGATATGTTAAAAACAATACTACCCCAATAACTATCGGTAACCCTAATCCTCCTTTACGAATTATGGCTCCCAAGGGAGCTCCGACAAAAAACAATAAAATACATGAAATTCCCAAAGCATATTTATCATGCAATGACATTTCATATTTATTTAATGCTCTCTTTTTAAAACTTAGGCTTTTTTGTTTCGAATTTAGTTTTCTTATTATTCCATCTACATTAGATGCCGCAATCTGATATATCTGTATTTTTTTAAGTGTACTAAAATGATCTATTATATCCAACGTGTCATTATTGGTTTTAAAAAGAGAATCAGTTATTTTAATATTTCTATTTAACCCGTCAAACCCTATTGTTCTATCGATTTCTGCTGTCATATTCTTCACTTCATTATTGACCTGAATAGATAATGTATCTATCTGATCTTTCAGTTCATTCACATTAAGCATGTTATACCCCTTACTATATTGTTGTTCATCCATATCTACATTTCCCAAAGATGATAAGTCTATATTAAGGACATATTTTTTAAAGTGTGCTTTGGCAAAAGGTAATTTCTTTCTTTTTTGAGAAGATTTCTGTTGAATCTCATCATAATAATTACCATCATTAAGTATTAAGGTAATTAGATCAGAATTGACATTGCCTTTTAGCTCTCCTCCCACTGCTTTTATTACCGTAAAATTACCAGGTCGTGCCGATTTCTTGTGAATGATAACATCTCTAAGAAACTCTTCATTATCACCATATTTCTCGGCTACTTTTATATTTATATCTCCCAAATCATTAAATTGATTAGGAGTTATTACCATTGCTGGTTTTACTTTCACTATATTTTTACGAAGATTTATAAATCGTTTCTCAGAGGATGGAATTACTGTATTCGAAAATAGAAATGCACCTATACCAACAAAAAAGATAAAGACAGATAACGTTCTCATAGCACGTTGCAGAGATATTCCAGAAGATTTCATAGCTGCAAACTCATAATTTTCAGCAAAATTTCCAAAAATCATAATAGACGTTAGCAAAATGGTTAGTGGTAAAACCATAGGAACCAATCTGGGCATTACAAATGTCAAAAACTTTAATATTACTGAAAAATCCAAATCTTTTCCTGCCAATTCTGATATGTATAACCAAATTGATTGTAATAAAAGAATAAACATAATAATTATAAAGAGTGGAAAAAATGTCTTTACAAAAGTTGTTAAAATATATCGATCCAGAATCTTCACTCGTTTTCTATTTTCTGATAGTTAAAAATATACATTAAATTAAAAACTAAAGAACGTGTGCAAATTTTTACACCCGTTCTTTTCTATACTTTTATTTTTTGTATTTTATATTTTTTTAATCTAAATGATTGATATAATAATTTTCATATTTTGATTTATCAAACATAAATAAGGTTTTTGATAGCGGTTGATTTGTTTTAAAACTATTTACCGTAATTGTAATATGAGTACCATTATTTTGTTTCTGAATCATTTTGTAAATATGCTTTGTTTGTTTATCAATACCAAGTAATATTTCTTTAAAATCACTTTTTGAATCAATTGGTACTAACTTTACATATTGAATTTTTCTACCATTTACATCTTGAACAATATCCATTTTATAGGTATAACCATCTTCATAAAAAGTTAACATTTTTGAAGGAGTTACACTTGTATCATCCTCCTCGTCCTGAGAAGAGATATTAATTTCTTCATCTTCGGGAACTATCACATGAAGCTTTTTACCATCATACATACGCTTGGTCCCCATAATATTAAGAAGATATTTATTTCCTTGTAATGTTACATCGCCTCTTGTTTCCTGAGCAACATTTTCTGCTTTATTGTTTATAGTATATTTAAAGTTAATAACGATATTGGTATAACTGTTTACCTTTTCAGAGACCTCGTCTAAAAGATTTTTGGCACTTTGAGCCTGTATTGTTGTTATACCTAACACAAATAGTAAAAACATTACCTTTTTCATCATTTTTATTTGTTCTTCTTTAATTATTAATTGCTATTATTACAATGTTAATCAATATATTACTCGTTATCCAGTAACAGTTGAAGTGATGCTAAATCAGGTACCAAAACCTGTCTTGCTTTGCTTCCTTCAAAGGGACCTACAACTCCTGCGGCTTCTAATTGATCTATTAACCTACCTGCTCTATTGTATCCTAATTTTAATTTTCTTTGTAATAAAGATGCCGATCCTTGTTGAGCTGTTACAATTACTTCTGCAGCTTCAGCAAAAAGTTTATCTCTATCCTTTTTATCTACATCAAGACTTGTGCCACTTTCTTCACCTACATATTCTGGTAACAAATGTGCATCTGGATATGCTTTTTGACTACCTATATACTCTGTTATTCGTTCTACTTCGGGAGTATCTACAAAGGCACACTGTATCCTTACAACATCGTTTCCTTGTGTATACAACATATCTCCTCTACCAATTAATTGATCTGCTCCTCCTGTATCCAAAATTGTACGTGAGTCTATTTTAGAAGTTACCCTAAATGCGATTCTGGCAGGAAAATTAGCTTTTATCATACCTGTTATTACATTTACAGATGGTCGTTGAGTAGCTATAATAAGGTGTATCCCAATAGCCCGAGCTAGTTGAGCTAATCTGGCTATAGGAGTTTCGACCTCTTTTCCTGCGGTCATAATAAGGTCTGCAAACTCATCTACTACAAGTACAATATAAGGTAAGAATTTATGTCCATTTTCGGGATTTAACTTTCTTGCTTTAAACTTTGTATTATACTCTTTAATATTTCTAACCATTGCTTGCTTTAGCAGGTCATATCTAGCATCCATCTCAATACACAACGAATTAAGTGTATTGATTACCTTAGTATTATCTGTAATAATAGCTTCTTCTGTATCTGGTAATTTGGCCAGATAATGTCGTTCGATCTTATTAAATAATGTAAGTTCTACCTTTTTGGGATCTACCAAAACGAATTTTACTTCTGCAGGGTGTTTTTTATAGAGTAAGGATGTAAGTACTGCATTAAGCCCAACAGATTTCCCTTGTCCTGTAGCTCCTGCCATAAGAAGGTGAGGCATTTTGGCAAGATCAACTACAAATGTTTCGTTTGAAATCGTTTTACCCAGAGACAATGGCAATTCCATTTCTGCATTCTGAAATTTTGAAGATGAAATTGCAGATCGCATGGATACGATAGTGGCTTTTTTATTGGGCACTTCTATACCAATAGTTCCTTTACCAGGTATAGGAGCAATTATTCGAATTCCTAAAGCTGCTAATGATAATGCAATATCGTCTTCTAAGTTTTTAATTTTAGATATCCGAATCCCAGCTTCTGGTACAATTTCATATAATGTTACAGTAGGACCAACTGTAGCTTTTATTTGCGCTATTTCAATTTTGTAATTTTTGAGTGTCTCTACTATACGATTTTTATTCTCTTCTAATTCTCCCTGATCAATGGTAATCCCTCTCGATTGTGTGGTATAATCTTTTAGTAAACTAATTGCTGGAAATTTATAGTTCCCTAATTCTAATTTAGGATCAAATTCACCAAAATCTTTAACTAACTTAGCACTTAGATCTCCAACCACTTCTTCTTCTATTGTGGTTTCAACTTCCATTGCAATATCCTCGGGATTATCTTCTGATTTTATAATTAGTTTTTCAGGAACTTCGTTATTTCGGTTATTCGGATCTCCATAAAAATCATTGATTGTAGGGTTTAATGTAATCTCTTCGGTATTACTATCTTTTTTAATAGTGTTTTCTTTCTGCTTTTGCTTTTTATCCTCATATTTTTTATTAAAATCTTTGGATTTAGCAATAATCGAGTCTATTTTTTCTTTAATACTAGGGCTAGACTTATCAGAAGTAGAGGTTGATACTGTTTGTTGATTTTTTGTTTCTGGTGCTACTTCAAAATCTTTTACTATAGCTTTTTGGGTACTTTTTAAAGAATCAGATATTTTTTCGGGAGTATATCTTAAACGTACTACGATATATACTATTGCAAAAAAAGCAAGTACAAGTACAGTACCTATAAAACCTATATAGTCTCTTAAAAAATCATTAGTTTCATACCCTATAATACCTGCTAATAATCCACCATTTTTTTCTACAAAGCCTAAAACAATAGATATCCACAGCATTACTAGTCCTCCCCAAAACCAAAAACCAAATAATTTTTTTTTGTTTAGGTTAAAGAATAAATACACTCCTGTTAATGAGGTTAACACAGGAATAATCAATGCAGAGATTCCAAATCCTTTAAAAATAAAGAAATGACTCACTGTAGCTCCAAATTTACTTAACCAGTTTTTTGGAGATGATGTTCTATTATAAAACTGTGATATTTCACTTTGATCAATTTTCCAATTAAAAAAAAACGAAACAAAAGCAAAAAATAACCCTATCCCCAAAAAGAATAAGAAGCTCCCTAAAACAACTTTTTGCTGTCTTGATAGCGTAAATTTCTCTTTTAATGAAGTTTTAGTTTTTTTTGTTGTCTTCCTTTTTTTACTTACCTTGCTTTTGGTCATTTCTCGGGTATCTTATCGCAAAAATACGAATATCTATATTGGAACGTAAAAATGCCTCAAAAATTTTCTAAATGAAATATGGAATATAAATTAACAATCCAATTATAATAGCTGTAATTGCGGCTATAAATACTGCTCCTGCCGCTATATCTTTTATAAAACCTATCTTATTATGAAAATCTGGATGAACAAAATCGGCAATTGCTTCGATTGTGGTATTTACTCCTTCGATACTCATTACCAACCCTATAGCAAAAACTTGTAAAATCCACTCAATTGAAGTAATTTTAAAATAGAACCCTAATATCGTCATTAATATAGCAATTCCAACCTGTACTTGTATACTTGCTTCTTTCTTTATTAATAACAAAGCTCCTTTATAAGCATAACCACAACCTCGTAATCGACCAATCACAAATTTTAATGCTTTATCCATGCTATAATATTTAAGACAATATTTTTAGTGCTGTAGCATAGTCTGGCTCTTGAACAATTTCTGGAACTTGTTCTGTATATAGTACAATTCCATCTTCATCAAGAACAATAATTGCTCTAGAGTGTAATCCTTGTAATGGACCATCTATAATCTCTAATCCATAATCCTTACCAAACTTCCCTGCTCTAAAATCAGAATGATTTACTACATTTTCTAATCCTTCTGCTCCACAAAAACGATCTTGAGCAAAAGGTAAATCATGTGAGATACACAAAACTTTAGTATTAGACAAATTGCTTCCTTCTTTATTAAATGCTCTTACTGAGGCTGCGCAAATTCCCGTATCTATAGATGGGAAAATATTCAAAATAACCCTAATCCCTTTGTAATCAGATAATTTAGTTGTCGACAAGTCAGTATTCACTAATTCAAAATCTGGAGCAGTTTGTCCTACTTCTGGTAAATTTCCACTAGTGTGAATCTTATTTCCTTTTAATGTTATTGAAGCCATAATAATTGTGTGTTGTTTTAAAAGTTGTAAAATTAGTAAGATTATATTATAATAGTAATAAAGTTTTTAGAAAATAAAGCGAGCTACTAAAATACACATAAATGCTG
>CAKMZM010000067.1 GCA_929200365.1 uncultured Flavobacteriaceae bacterium
ATAGCCAGTTTGCCCAGAGGTTCTAATTCTGACCAGTTTTCGTTTTTTTCGATTGCGGTAGATACTGCAATAAAATCATTAATTCTTATTTTACGTTTTATACCATACAACTGTTCTGTAGTTTTATACATGTCTACAAGGTAGTCGTAGGGTGAAGTTTCTAATGTAAGAAGAACTTCTTTATATGTTTTTTTACTTATTGGGCGATACATTTCAAAAATCCTTTCGAGAGCATTAGGGATAGCTTTCCCGACCAAAGTATAATGAGAAGATTCTTCAAAATTATCAAAGAAATAATTCATTTCAGGATTTTCGATTGCAGATAGTTTTTCATCTAGTGTAACAAGATCTTTTTTGATGTTGTCGGCATCATTAGTTGCAGTAGCCAGATAATACCAAATATCAGAAGAAGTCTCTAATTTGCTTGAAATTCGTTCTCCCATTGGTGGTCCTAATTCTGGACTAATACATATATATCCCTGAAAAATAGGATTGTCTTTAAATAAAAAGTAATTTATAAAATTAGCGGTATAATCATGTCCAACAATAATTTTAAGTTGTGCAGTTCGATAAGCTTCATTAAGATGAGGAACAAGCTCCTGCCCTATAAATTCAAAGAATTCTGCTCCTTTTAGTGTAGGTAAAAACTCTGCAGTATCATATCTGCAATCATCTTCTCTTGTTTTTCTTTGATTAACACCAACCACAATTGATTCAGGCATATCTTCCCAATAGGAAAAGTAATCTACGTTTCCAGCAACAGGTTCAAACAAATAATCTCCATCAAGAACAATAATCAAGGGATACGTTTTGTCTTCATTTTTTTTATAATTACGAGGAAGTTGAATTTTTAACTCTCTACTTTGGTCTAATTTAATAGATCTGAAGGACTCGTATATAGTCTGACCATAACTGGAAACAACAAAAATACAAGCTAAAATAAGAGTCACACTTTTTTTCATAAGTATTAGGATTAAGGTTAAGCAAGGGACAATATATAAATTATTTCTTTATTTTTCTCTGTTTACAATAGGGAGGAACAAAAATGATAACGCTCCAATGATTATATTTATTGCAGTCTGTGAAGCCCATAATATCCATCCAAAAGCTTCTCCTGCTGATTTTTCGATATCAAAAAGCATCAAAATTGCAGTGATAGCGATAGGAAATGCACCAATACCGCCATTGGTAGTAGACATAGCAAATGAGCCTACGACAAAGGTAGCTAATATTGCCCCTATTGATAAAGTTGCAGTTTCTGGAACCGTAAATTTGATGACATAAAACATTAATACATAAAGTATCCATATAAGAAAAGTATGAAACACAAAAGCTTTTCTTTGTTTTATCCTAGAAATGCTTTTTACTCCTTCTAAAAGACCTTCTCCAAAATGTCGCAATTTAATAAGTATAGGATTATTAGAGGTTTTTATAATTTTCAGGAAAATTATTCCTATAAATAGTAAACCCAATAAGATAGCAAGAGTGATAAAAGGGCTTGCAATTTTTTCTTTTAAGTAAGAAAATAAAAGCTCTGATTGAAAAAGTAGTGTAATGCCTATAATTAATAAAAGCATAAGCAAATCAATAACTCGTTCTGAAATAATGGTTCCAAAAGCTTTTTTAAAAGGAATACCTTCATATGTTGATATTGTACCCGCGCGTAAAATTTCTCCAGATCTTGGGATTCCCAGATTTGCAAGGTATCCTGCCATAACGCCCATAAAACTATTTGATAATTTAATCGAATATCCCAAAGGTTCTAATAAAAATTTCCACCGATATGCTCTTGAGAGATGAGAAATAACTCCCATAATCACAGAAAGGATAATCCATTTTGGATCTGATTTTATAATATATTGAATCGTTTTCTGTCTTTCTTCAAGAGTAGCCGAATTGATAGAATACCAAATTAAAAAAACTCCCAATGCTAAAGGGAGTATAATTTTAAGAAACTTTATCAGTTTAGAGTTCACTATCTATTTTAATAAATTATTTTCCTCGTTTGGAAAAAGTAGTTTTGGTTTGAAGTTTTTGGCTTCTTCAATATCCATCATGGCATAAGTGATCAGTATTAATACATCTCCTTTTGCTACTTTTCTTGCAGCAGCACCGTTTAGTGTAATTTCACCACTATTTCTAGGCCCTGGGATAGCGTATGTTTCCAAACGTTCTCCATTGTTATTATTTACAATCTGTACTTTTTCACCTTCAATAATATTGGCAGCATCCATCAGATCCTGATCTATGGTTATGCTTCCGATATAATTGAGGTCGGCGCCAGTAACTTTAACGCGATGAATTTTTGATTTTACTACGTGTACAAACATGTTACAAAGTTAGTTTATTTTTAATTTAGGGCGATATTATCAATAAGTCTTATTTTTCCTGCAAATACAGCAATAAAAGCTCTGTATTTGGTATTTTTTTGTTTTCGTTTAACAGATTTTAGGTCTGATACCTTTGCAATTTCAAAATATTCTAATCTTAACTCATCATTATTTTTGAATTGTTCTGATACCCATTTACTTAAGGTAGTAACACTTTTTGTGCCAAAGTCTTTTTTTGCTTGTTTTAGGATCGAATAAATCAAAGGAGCTTCGTTAAGCTGTTTTTGATCGAGCCTTTTATTTCGGGAGCTTAAGGCCAGACCACTTTTTTCTCTATAAATAGGACAACCGATAATCTGAACTGACATTTTTTCGATTTCAACTAGTTTTTTAACAATTTGTAATTGTTGAAAATCTTTTTCGCCAAAGTATGCTTTGTTGGGGGTGACAATGTTAAAAAAATGCTTCAGAACAGTGCCGACCCCATCAAAATGGTCAGGTCTGTATTTGCCTTCCATTTCATTTTCCAGCCCTCCAAAATTATACGTAACAGATGACATTTTATCTCCATAAACCTCTTTTGGTGTGGGGACAAATACAATTATTTCTTTTGATAGCTCGGATAAAAGTTCAATATCAGAATCCAAAGTTCGGGGATAATTAACCAAATCCTCGGTAGTATTAAATTGTGTAGGGTTTACAAAAATGCTAACAATAACCTTTTGGTTTTCTTTAAGGGCTCTTTCTACTAGGGCAAGATGGCCTTTGTGTAAGGCCCCCATGGTAGGAACAAATCCAATAGTTTTTTTCTGCTCAACAAAAGTTGCAACATGGTTTAGTATATCTCGTCTTTTCTCGTGTACCCGCATTGGTGTAAAACTTAAAGGCGTGCAAAAATAAGATATTACTGGCAGACTGCATAAATTTTCGTAATTTTGCAAAATTAATTCCAAAAGGAGGACGATAAAAGTATCGATTATATGAAAGATAAGAGGATATTGTACGTATCATCAGAAGTAATACCTTACCTGCCAGAGACTGAAATCTCATCTATGTCTTTTGAAGCACCAAGAATGGTAAATAATAAGGGGGGGCAAATAAGAATTTTTATGCCTAGATATGGCAATATCAATGAGCGAAGGCATCAGTTACATGAAGTGATTCGACTTTCGGGTATGAATTTGGTGATAAACGATCTGGATATGCCTCTTATTATTAAAGTTGCCTCTATCCCAAAAGAACGGATGCAGGTTTATTTTATCGATAATGAGGATTATTTCAAAAGAAAAGCAACATTAACTGATGAAGAAGGGAAATTATTTCCTGATAATGATGAGCGAGCAATCTTTTTTGCTAAGGGAGTGATTGAGACAGTTAAGAAACTAAACTGGTCACCAGATGTGATTCATGTACATGGATGGTTAGCTTCTCTTTTGCCATTATACTTAAAAAACTATTATGCTAATGAGCCCCTGTTTGGTCATAGTAAAATTGTAACCTCTGTGTATAATAGTGGTTATGAAGGTATATTGGATAAGAATATGATGGAAAAAGTAAAATTTGATGGGATTGACGAAGAAAAGATAAGTGATTTGGCCCAACCTACATATAGTAATCTTATGAAGGTAGCTGTTGATAATTCTGATGCCATTATTGTGGGGTCTGACGAAATCCCGTCAGATCTTGTTGAACATTTAAAAACAATAGACCAACCAGTTTTAGAATATAAAAAACCAGATGAATTTGCAGATGCATACGAAACTTTCTATCAGACAGAAGTGTTGGTATAAGTAAAACGACGAAATTATTTATGAAATTAAAGAATATATTAATTAGAATAACAGCTATAGTAGTTGTTTTTACCTTTTTGTCTTGTAACGATGATTTTGATTCTGTTGGTACCGAAGTTGTAGGAGATGTTAATTTTGAAAACGATCAATACAGTACAATACCAGTAGCATACAGTAAGAGATTAAACAGTATACGTACTAGCAACTTAACTCTTGATTCACAAGGAGCTGCTCATGCTAATTTGTTAGGGGTTTATAATGATCCTGTATATGGGCAATCTGTATATAGTATCTTGTCTCAGATTCAACCATCAACATTAAATCCAACTTTTGGAACCAATGCAGTGTTAGATAGTGTTGTTTTTAGTATGCCTTACCTTAGTACTGAAACAAAAAGAGAAACAGTGCAAATAGGGGATGTTACAGAGACAGTAACTACCTATAAGTTAGATTCAATCTATGGAAACCAACCGATTAAGTTATCAATATATAAATCTAATTACTTTTTAAGAGATTTTGACCTTGAGTCTAATCAAAGACAGGTTTATTATTCTGATGATATCGAAACTAATTTTGGGACAGAAGTAGAACAAACACTATTATATACGAGTAATAATTTTGTTCCTTCTGCCAGAGAAATTATTCTAACGACCAAAACCACTGTCGATGGAGAAATAGAGACCGAAAGAAAAAGACTAACTCCCAGATTACGAGTTGAGTTTCCAGAGGATATAAAAACACTGTTTTCAACGTTGTTTTTAGATAAAGAAGGAAGTACAGAGTTAAGTAATTTAAATAATTTTAGAAACTATTTTAGGGGGATTTATATTAAAGCAGAACCTATAAATAATAACGGAAATTTAATATACCTTAACACAAGAAATGCACAGATAACACTGCATTATAGTTTTGAGGAAACTGAAAATGATGTAACAACAAGCAAACAGGGAGAGTTGGTATTGAATTTTGCTAACAATTTTATAAATTCTATTACTACTGAATTGGATGGAACTCTAAATGATGGTCGGTCTATCGCAGAGGAGTTAAAAGAAGAGAATCAAGATATGGTGAATGGAGAAGATAATTTGTATCTTAAAGGCGGTGATGGTTCATATGCAGTAATCGATTTGTTCGGGGGTACTGTAACCAATGAAAATGGCGAAGAGGAAAATGAGCTTAGTTTCTTAAAGAGACAAGATTGGCTAATAAATGATGCAAGCCTAAAATTCTATATTAACCAGAATAATGTGACAGGAGGAAATACAGAACCAGAGAGAATCTATATTTTTAATACAGAAACAGGAGAACCTCTTCTTGATTATTTTTTGGATGATACCATTAATAAAGACTTCCCTTTGTTATCTAAGATTAATCACTTAGGAAGAATTAGTCGTGATTCTGATGAAAATGGAGAATTTTATACCATAAGATTAACACAATATATCCTAAACATTTTAAATGATGAATTTGAAAATGTTAAACTAGGAGTTACTGTATCTCAAAATGTAAATTCAATAACCATAATCGATAATACCCCTACAGACAAAACTGATAATGAGATCATTCCCAACTCATCAATAGTTTCACACGAAGGAACAATTCTCTATGGAAATGGAGTAAATGTCCCTGAATCTAAACGCTTAAAACTTGATATTTTTTATACCTCATCAAAGGAAAATTAACCATATTTTAAAAACTTAAATCATGTGCGGAATTGTAGGATACATTGGGCATAGAGAGGCCTATCCAATTATTTTAAAAGGTTTAAAAAGACTAGAGTATAGAGGCTATGATTCTGCAGGGATAGCCCTTTTTGATGGAAAAGACATTAAATTGTCTAAAACCAAAGGAAAAGTTGCCGATTTAGAAGAACGATTAGTAAACGAAATTCCTACAAAAGGAACTATAGGAATAGGACATACTAGGTGGGCAACACACGGAGTTCCTAACGATGTAAATTCGCATCCACATTATTCTAATTCGGGTAATCTGGTAATTATTCATAACGGAATCATAGAAAATTATGATGCGCTTCGTAAAGAATTGATTAATAGGGGATATACATTTACCTCAGAAACCGATACAGAAGTATTAGTAAATCTCATCGAGGATGTAAAAACCAAAGAAAATGTTAAACTGGGTAAAGCAGTGCAAATTGCTCTTAATCAAATCGTAGGAGCTTATGCTATCGCCGTTTTTGATAAACAAAAACCAGATGAGATTGTTGTCGCAAGATTGGGTAGTCCGCTAGCTATTGGAGTAGGTGAAGATGAATTTTTTATTGCCTCAGATGCATCTCCTTTTATAGAATATACAAATAATGCAATTTACCTCGAAGATGGTGAAATGGCGGTTGTAAGAAGAAATAAAGGAGTTAAAGTAAGAAATATTAAAGATGATACCCTTGTAGAGCCATATTTGCAAGAACTGAAAATTAATCTAGAGCAAATAGAAAAAGGAGGTTATGACCATTTTATGCTTAAAGAAATTTATGAGCAACCTAATGCGATTAGTGATACCTATAGAGGTAGAATGCGAGTTGCCGAAGGGATTATAAAAATGGCAGGGATTGATGATAATCTTGCGAAACTATTAAATGCGAAGCGTATTATTATTATCGCTTGTGGTACTTCATGGCATGCTGGTTTGGTAGCAGAATATATTTTTGAAGAATTAGTTCGTATACCTGTCGAAGTAGAATATGCATCAGAGTTTAGGTATCGAAACCCTGTGATTCATCAGGACGATGTTGTAATAGCAATATCACAAAGTGGGGAAACCGCAGATACAATGGCTGCCATTAAATTAGCTAAAGAAAATGGAGCTTTTGTTTTTGGAGTCTGTAATGTTGTTGGATCCTCAATATCGAGAGAAACTCACGCAGGGGCTTATACTCATGCTGGACCAGAAATAGGAGTCGCTTCTACAAAAGCATTTACTACTCAAATAACAGTTCTGTCTTTAATAGCATTAAAACTAGCAGAGAGAAAAGGAACAATTTCTAATAGCGATTTTCATTATTATCTACAAGAATTAGAGAGAATTCCAGAAAAAGTTAAAAAAACTTTAGAGTCTAATGACCATATTAAATTTATTGCAGATACATATAAAGATGCAAAGAACTTTCTCTATCTAGGTAGGGGGTATAATTTCCCTGTTGCTTTAGAAGGAGCATTAAAATTAAAAGAGATATCATATATACATGCAGAAGGATATCCAGCAGCAGAAATGAAACATGGACCTATTGCATTAATTGATGAACAAATGCCAGTTGTTGTAATAGCGAACAAAAAAGGACATTATGATAAAGTGGTAAGTAATATTCAGGAAATTAAATCCAGAAAAGGAAAGATTATCGGAATTGTTACAGAGGGAGACGTTACCGTGAAAGAACTTGCTGATCATGTCATAGAAATACCAGAAACAGAAGAATTTTTAACACCTCTTCTTACAACAGTACCATTGCAATTATTATCATATTATATTGCTGTAATGTTGGATAAAAATGTGGATCAACCAAGAAATCTTGCAAAGTCTGTAACAGTAGAATAATAAACTCTCTTGTATAGAGATTAATTAAAATAATGTAACCCTGTCTGAAAATTTTCAGACAGGGTTTTTTAGTTTTTACTAGAATTTTTAACACCATAGAATTACAAACAAAAATCACTAGATAATGATAATGCTGTAGAATGGTTTTTGATAATGAAATCATAAAGTTTTAATGGATTTATTGAGAGAATATTAAAAAAATGTATCTTGTTGTTATAACTATTAAAACTTAGAACATGAGAAGAATTACATCAGTAATAATGATGATTGTTGGCATTGTTACTACTGCACAAACAACAATTAGCGGAAAGATTGTTGATGATGGTAATCAACCTATTCCTGGAGCTAATATTACACTAAAAAACTCTTCTTCGGGAACAGTAACAGATTTTGACGGTATTTTTACCTTAACAGTTCAGGAATCACCCCCTTTTACTATAATAGTGAGTTCTGTAGGGTTTGAATCCTCATCAATAGATATAGCTTCACAAACTACAGATTTAGCTATTATATTGAAAGAAGGTACAGAACTTGATGAAGTAATCATTTCAGCTTCCAGAACTCCAGAACGTATATTCGAATCACCAGTGAGCGTAGAACGTTTTGGAATTAAAGAAATCAAAAATACTCCTTCGGTAGATTTTTATGGCGGATTAGAAAACCTTAAAGGCGTTGATATTAATACCAATAGCTTAACATTTAAATCGGTTAACACCAGAGGTTTTGCAGATTTTGCCAATGCGCGTTTTGTACAATTGGTAGATGGAATGGATAACACCGCCCCTGCCCTTAATTTTGTATTAGGAAACCTCTTAGGGATGACAGAATTAGATGTAAATAGTGTAGAATTACTCCCAGGAGCATCCTCTGCTTTGTATGGAGCAAATGCTTTTAATGGTATTCTGTTTATGACGAGTAAAAATCCATTTGATCATCACGGGATCAGCGCATATTTTAAAGGCGGAATTACCTCACAAGATGCTGCTGGAGATAATGAGTTTTATGATTACGGAATTAGGGTTGCACATAAATTCTCAGAGAAATTTGCAGCAAAAGCAAACTTCTCGTATCTGCGAGGTACAGATTGGTTTGCAACCAATGCCGTTAATGTTTTAAACCCAGTGACAAATAGATTAGATCCTAATTATGATGGACTTAATGTATATGGTGATGAGGTAAGTACAAATATAAGAGGTGTAGGAGAAGCTCTTGTAAATAGAGGTGTTCTTCCAGCAGGAACCGAAAACCTGTTGCCAGACGAAAATGTTAGTAGAACAGGATATAACGAGCAGAATTTAAATGCTAATAAAGCAGAAAGTATAAAATTTGATGCAGCATTACACTATAGACCATTTGCTAATAATTTTGAAGTTATTTATAATGGAAAAATAGGTAGGGGAACTACAATTTACCAAGGAGCAAATCGATATTCGATTCGTAACTTTTTTCTGCAACAACACAAATTAGAATTTAAAAATGATAATTTCTTTATAAGAGGATATATTACAGATGAAGATGCAGGAGATTCTTATGATACAAGATTTACAGGGATAAATATTAATAGAAGCTGGAAAGATGACCAAACTTGGTTTGGTGAATATGCAAGAGCTTTTGTTCAGGCAACATTAGCAGGTCAATTGCCAGAACAGGCTCACCTTATAGCAAGACAAACAGCAGATACAGGTCGTTTTATGCCAGGAACACCAGAGTTCGAGCAAGCTTTTGATGCAGTAACCAATGATCCAAACTTACTAACTGGATCAAAATTTCAAGATGCCTCTCAGTTAAAACATGTAGATGTTAATTATAATTTAAGTCATCTTACCAGAGATTTTGCAGATATTCAGTTAGGAGGATCGTTTAGAGAATATAAATTAAACTCTTCGGGTACAGTCTTTACAGATTTTGATGGCCCGATTAGATATTCTGAATATGGGGCATATACGCAAATTCAGAAAAAATTTGCTGATGAAAGAGTAAAAGTAACCGGATCTGTACGGTATGACAAATCAGAGCTGTTTGATGGCAATATATCTCCCAGATTATCAGTAGGGTATACCTTGGGAGCTGAAAGAAATCATAATATCCGGGCATCTGTGCAAACAGGATTCAGAAATCCGACTACGCAGAATTTGTATATTGGTCTAGATGTAGGGCGTGCAATATTGGTTGGATCAGCCAAAGATAATTTAGACAGAGATGTAAGAATATTTAGCGATTTAAGTGGTGCAGGTGAAACCATTGTGGGGTCTGATACGGTTACTATAACAGGAAGAGCTGCTTATGAAAATTCGTTTTCGGCAAACTCAGTAGCAAAAGGAACACCAGAAGTCTCTGGTGCAACCCTCGTAAAACCAGAAAAAGTTACCGCTTTTGAAGTCGGATATCGTGGTAAAGTAAAGAAATTTATTATTGATCTAAGCGGGTATTATAACCAGTATAAGGATTTTATATCAACCGAAAACGTAATAGTGCCATTGTATGGTCAGGTAGGAGATGGAGCATTATCACTACTTGCATTACAGAATAATGATTTTAAAGTCTATCAGACTTATACAAACTCAAGCGTAGATATAAAATCTTTTGGAGCTACGATTGGTGTAAATACCAGAATTCTAGGAGATTTTGATTTAGGTGCAAACTATACTTATGCCGAGCAGGATTTTGACAAAAATAAAGATCCTGATTTCAGAACTAATTTTAATACTCCAAAACATAAAGTAAAAGCTACGTTTGGGCATGCAAGTTTGTTTCAAAACTTTGGATTTAATGTAAGTTATCGTTGGAGTGACAGCTATTTTTGGGAAGCTTCATTCGGAGATGGTAATATACCATCCTTCTCGGTCATTGATGCTCAGATAAATTATAAAATTCCAAAATTGAAAACTACTCTTAAAGCTGGTGCAACCAATATTGGAGGAGATGAATATTTTACAGCTTTCGGAACAGGATTTATTGGATCCCAGTACTATATAGGTTTATCAATAAATAACTTATAGTCAATGATAATATAGACTTGTTCATTAATGAACTGATTTCGATGTAAGTATAGCATTCAATAAAAACTATCAAATCGAATAATTTTTTGAAATGAAATAAAGCACAATTGTATCAATAACAAACGATTTAACATCTTTAAGCAGGGATGTGATTTAGAAAAATTAATTCATCAAACAACTCAAAACCTGTATATAACCTCAAAAAAAGAGAGGTTACTGAAGTTAAAAAAAGAAGTAAAGTACTGCTAAAAAAAAACTAAATAAAATGAGTTATTTTTTTCATTTTAAAAGACTATATTTGCAGCCTGAAAAAAGGTGGTATTCAGTATAGTTGAGTACTTGATTTTTTTAACATAGTTAAATACGAAACATCAAATAGTTATATAATGTCTAAAGTTACGGGTAAAGTATCTCAAATTGTAGGTCCGGTTATCGATGTAGAATTCGCAGCTGGTACCGAATTACCAAAAATTTACGATTCGTTAGAAATTAACAAAATAGACGGTAGTATACTAGTGTTAGAGGTTCAATCTCACATTGGTGAAGATACTGTGCGTACTATCGCAATGGATTCTAGTGATGGATTGAGTAGAGGAATTGAAGTAGTTGCAACAGGAGCTCCTATCCAAATGCCAATAGGTGGTGATGTATATGGACGTTTATTTAATGTAATTGGAGATGCGATTGATGGTCTTGGGGATCTTCCAAAAGCAGGAGAAGAAGGACTTCCAATTCACCGACAAGCTCCTAAATTTGAAGATCTATCAACCTCTACAGAAGTTTTATTTACAGGGATTAAAGTAATCGACCTTATTGAGCCTTATGCAAAAGGAGGTAAAATTGGATTATTTGGCGGTGCTGGTGTAGGTAAAACAGTACTTATTCAGGAATTGATTAATAATATTGCAAAAGGACATGGTGGTCTTTCTGTATTTGCAGGGGTAGGAGAAAGAACACGTGAAGGTAATGATCTTCTTCGTGAAATGCTAGAATCTGGAATTATCAAATATGGAGATGATTTTATGCACTCTATGGAAAATGGAGGATGGGATCTTTCTAAAGTAGATAAAGAAGTAATGAAAGAATCGAAAGCTACTTTCGTATTCGGACAAATGAATGAGCCCCCAGGAGCACGTGCACGTGTAGCACTATCGGGTCTTACTATAGCAGAGTATTTCCGTGATGGAGCTGGAGATGGACAAGGAAAAGATGTGCTTTTCTTCGTAGATAATATTTTCCGTTTTACACAAGCAGGTTCTGAAGTATCAGCACTTCTGGGACGTATGCCATCTGCAGTAGGGTATCAACCTACATTAGCAACAGAGATGGGTGTGATGCAAGAGCGTATTACCTCGACAAAGAAAGGATCGATTACATCTGTACAAGCAGTTTATGTACCCGCAGATGACCTTACTGATCCTGCACCAGCAACAACATTTGCTCACTTAGACGCAACAACAGTATTATCTCGTAAAATTGCAGAGCTAGGTATTTATCCAGCAGTAGATCCATTAGATTCTACTTCTAGAATTCTTACAGCAGACATTCTTGGTGATGAGCACTACAACTGTGCACAACGAGTAAAAGAGTTGTTACAACGTTATAAAGAATTACAGGATATTATTGCGATCCTTGGTATGGAAGAACTATCTGAAGAAGATAAATTGGCTGTAGGACGCGCTCGTCGTGTGCAACGTTTCTTATCTCAGCCATTCCATGTAGCAGAACAATTTACTGGTATACCAGGATGTTTAGTAGATATTAAAGATACCATTAAGGCATTTACAATGATTATGGATGGTGAATTAGATCACCTGCCAGAAGCAGCATTTAACCTTAAAGGAACAATAGAAGAAGCTATAGAAGCTGGTGAAAAAATGCTAGCAGAGGCATAATCTGGTTAATTGTTTATGGTTGATAGTTGCTTACACTATCAACTGAAAACGAACAACAAACAACTATAATATGTATTTAGAAATAGTAACCCCAGAAGCAATATTATTTAGCGGTGAAGTAACTTCGGTTGCTGTACCAGGAGTAGATGGAGAGTTTCAGATGTTAGATAATCACGCACCTATTGTTTCTTTACTAGGAAAAGGAGATGTAAAAGTATACGGTGAGATGAATCTAGAAGAGGAAGTTTCCGATAAATTTACAAAAGGAGGAAATGGAGCAACACTACTTTCTATTAATTCAGGAACTATCGAAATGAAAGATAACAAGGTTATTGTACTCGCAGACTAGTTCGATTAATACAGTAGCTTAAATTATGATATTTAATCCCTGTTGCATCCAGATGTAACAGGGATTTTTTATTGAGTAAATTTAAATTGGAAATGATATAAAACCTCAAAGAACGACAAACAGAGGTGTTGATATTAGATTTAGTAGTTAAAATATCTATGAAATTGATAAGACAGTCTGTCTAAATGACTGATTTTTAGATAAAGTTATGTTAACATAGTCTTTTTTGGTAAAAAGGTTTTATACTTTTCCAGAGCATATATAATCACTCTAATATTAAAATCTTACATAATGATTCAAAGATTGATCACCTTTGTAGTTATATTAAGCACTTTGTTGATTTCTGCTCAGAAAAAAACACTGACTCATGCTGACTACGATTTATGGAAAAATATAACCAATGTAAAAGTCTCTGATAGAGGAAAGCTAATTGTATCTACCATCGAAACCAATACCAAAAGAGGAGATGGTTATGTAGAGATATATAATACTAAAAACAAAACTACATTTAGATATCCTAATGGATATGACACCTCAATATCTTTTGATGAGAATTATGTGATTTTTAAAAAGAGACCTAAATATCAACTCACCAGAAAAGAGAAAAAGGAAGAAATAAAAAAAGAAGATAGAACTAAAGATGCATTGTTTATCTACGATGTAAAAAATAATACTATTTATGATTCTATCTTAAGGGTGAAGAAATATAAAATGCCTAAAAAACAAGAAGGCTGGTTAGTTGTTGAAAATTTTAGAAAAGGAAAAAAGAAGGAAAAAGCAAAGAAAAAGGCACTATCTGAACAAAAAACCGATAGTATAGACAACAATGCTCCAATGGCATTTAAACAGAATTATGCCTTGGTTTACAATCTGAAAACAAAACAAAAAGATACGATTCATCAAATAAAAGATTTTATTCTGCCCGAGAAAGGAAAGACATTTTATTATACGTTAAAAAATAGAAAAGAAAAGCAAAAAGATATTGGAGTTTATGAATATCACTTAGCATCTGGAGCTAAAATTGCTATTGATACTACAAAATATATGTATGATAAACTGGCTGTATATAAAGATGGAAATCAATTTGTTTATCTGTCTGCAGTTGATTCTACAGCAATAGACTCTTTAAAGTTTGAGTTGTATTATTATAAAAATAAGAAACTGCAAAAGCTTGTAGATACTTCGGATAAAAATCTTAGGGAATACTGGAAATTGAGTAAAGATCAAACACCTTTTTTCTCGGATAATGGAGATAGGTTATATTTTTACTCAAAACCAAAAGTAGTATACTCAAAAGATACTACATTATTAAAAGATGAAATACCACAGGTAGATGTTTGGAACTGGCAGGATAAATTGATTCAACCAGAACAGAAATCAAAGTTTGAACAACTTAACAAAAAAGCGTTTTTATCATACTATAATACCAAATCTAACCAGTATGTCCATATTCAGGATCATACTATTGAAACACTTAATTTTGATAAAAATAAGGAACAACAATATATAATAGGGGCAACAACATCTCCGTATGATATAATGCGGTCGTGGGATTATCCATGGACAAAAGATTATTATGTGATTAATACCAATACAGGAAATAAACATTTGATTCTTAAAAACAAAGGGAGACAGCCTATTCTTTCTCCAGATGGGCAATATGCATTGCATTATGATATGAAAGAAAAACACTGGTTTTCGATTGATTTATCTGCCTTGAAAAAAACAAACCTTACCAAAAACCTCGATGTAGCATTTTATGATGAAGATGATGATCACCCTTCACTACCTTCTCCTTATGGTTTTGGGGGATTTGATTTAAGAGGAAATGCATTGATTTATGATAAGTTTGATATTTGGCGAGTTTCTCTTTCTGGAAAAGAAAAACCAATAAATCTTACGCAAAACGGAAGGAAAAATAATGTTGAGTATAGAACAGAAATGCTGAATCCTGAACAAAAAAACAAAGCAACATATTGTAATAAAGAATTACTAATTACCAGTTTTGATAAGGAAACAAAAGCTTCTGGATTATATACTTTGCGAAAAGGAAAATTGATTGAAAAAATCAAATCTTCAGAATTTCGTATTAGCTCTTATAAAAAAGCAAAAAATGCCGAAGTGTATAGCTATAGAAAACAAAACTTCACTACATTTTCTGATCTTTATATAACCACAAATACATTTCAAAATTCATATAAAATTACAAATGTAAATCCGCATCAAAAAGATTTTAAATGGGGAACAGCAGAGTTGTTTTCATGGAAAACATACAATGGTAAAAAACTAGAAGGAATTGTTTATAAACCAGAAGATTTTGATCCTTCAAAAAAATACCCTTTGATTACCTATTTTTATGAAAAGAGATCTGATAGTTATTGCAGCTATTATATTCCTCGACCTAGCGCTTCTGTAGTAAATCCATCCTATCTGGTAAGTAATGATTATATCATGTTTGTTCCAGACATTGTGTATAATGAAGGTAAACCGGGAGCTAGTGCTTATGACTGCATAGTTTCTGGAGTAGAAGCTATAGAAGAATTGGGATATGTAGATGAGAATAATATTGGGATACAAGGGCAAAGCTGGGGAGGATATCAAGTAGCATATTTGATAACTGTTACTAATAAGTTTAAGGCAGCTATGGCAGGTGCCCCAGTAAGTAATATGACTTCGGCCTATGGAGGAATCAGATGGAAATCGGGGTTAAGTAGAGCATTTCAATATGAAAGAACACAAAGTAGGCTAGGTAAAAATCTATGGGATGGCTTTGATCTTTATATCGAAAACTCACCACTTTTTGGTATCCCTAAAATAGAAACCCCATTACTAATGATGCATAACGATAATGATGGAGCCGTACCTTATTATCAAGGAATAGAAATGTTTATGGGAATGCGTAGATTACAAAAACCAGTATGGTTATTAGTGTACAACGAAGAGGCACATAACCTAAAAAAAGTAAAAAACAAACAAGATCTATCTATTCGTATGATGCAGTTTTTTGACTATTACCTGAAAGGTAAGCCCGCTCCTGTATGGATGACAAAGGGGGTTCCCAGAGTACAAAAAGGAAAAGACTTAGGATATGATTTAGAAAATACACGAACATCTGTTATTATGACCAATCCCAATGAATAAGATGCCATTGTGTATCATTAGACTCATGAGTGATTAATGTTTTAAAACCAATGGCATAATGCGCTTGTAAAGAGCGTAAATTATTTGAGGCTACTTCGGTAACCAACAAGGTGTATTTGTCTTGTAATTCGGTTTTCATGG
>CAKMZM010000068.1:0-5737 GCA_929200365.1 uncultured Flavobacteriaceae bacterium
GAAAAGATGGTAATCATGATAAAAATTCACTTTTTTTTCGTGTATAGAGGTCAAGATTTCTACCAAAGTATTGATTGTTAGGTTTAATAGAATCTAAGAGAATACCTAAGAAATTCTTATCTTGTTATGATAAATTCTGCCGAATGCTTCAAAATGAACTTTTTAATACTGTAATTCAAGATTTCAATGCTGGATATTGGGAGCTATATGATGATCCAGAAAGAGAAATTTGGTCAGGAAAGTTTTATGATAGTTTAGGATATGCAAAAGATGAGATAGAAACAAAAATAGATTATTTTTTAGAACATCTGATACATCAGGAGGATGTCGAGTTATTTAGAGATAATTTTTTTAGCTATCGGCATAATACTGTAAATTTTAAACAGCATATAAAAATCCTGAATAAAAAAGGAAATTATAAACTATACCGATGTGTAACTAATGATGAATTACCAGTAAATATAAAATCTAAAATCAACCTGATCTTTTTTATTGAAATTAAGCTAGAACCAGAGCAAGATATTACAAAAGATAATTTTTATTATAGAGAAACTGCTCAAATGACAGCTACAGGTAGTTGGTATGTAGATTTTCAGGAAAAAAAGAGTTTATGGGATTTTGAAACCAGAAGAATTTTAGAATATCCCGATAATTATATTCCTTCTCTTAAAGACTCTGCCAACTATTATGCAGAAGATTCAAGACAACAGGCAGCAGATTTATTTTTTAATTGTGCAATGGTAGGAACACCTTTTAATACCGAAATTAAAATGGTAACAGCCAATAAAAGAGAATTTTGGGTACGAGCCATAGGAAAGCCTGTATATAACGAAAATAAAGAGATAATAGGAATTAGAGGTGTTTTTCAGGATATAGATGAAATCAAAAAAAAAGAATTAGGTCTGCAAAAATCGATTGATATTATAGCATCTCAAAATTCGAGATTATTCAATTTTGCTCATATCGTATCTCACAATCTCAGATCTCATACTAGTAATTTATCTTTGTTAGTACAATTGATCGAAGGTATAGATAGCCCCGAGGAAAAAATAGAGTTGATCAACGAGATCAAACAGATATCATATAGCCTCAATACAACCATTGAGCACCTTAACGAGATTGTAGCTATACATACAAATAAGGATCAGGAAAAAAAACCAGTCAAATTTGAAGAGGCTTATAATTTGGTCGCAAGCGGAATTGGACAAATGATCTCTATAAGTAAGACTAAAATAAAGACAGATTTTAAAGAATTGAATACAATTAATTATATCCCTGCATATTTAGAGAGTATTTTATTAAATTTAATAACAAATGCTATAAAATATAAACACCTTAGTAGAGATCCGGTAGTAGAAATTAAAAGTTATTCTATAGGTAATAAAGGGTATTTGAAAGTCTCAGATAATGGAATAGGAATTGATATGAAGCTTTTCAAGGATAAAATATTTGGTATGTATAAAACATTTCATTACAATGAGGATGCAGTAGGAATAGGGCTATTTTTAACAAAAAACCAGGTAGAATCATTAGGTGGAAAAATTACAGTAGAAAGCGAGGTAGATAAAGGAACAACCTTTATAATTGAATTTTAATTACAAATATCCCAATAGATTATGAATCATAAAATAGGATTAGCTTGTATTATTGATGATGACAATATGTATGTGAGTCTTGTAAAAAGGATTATAGAAGCAAAAAATCTTTGTCAAAATATAATGGTATTCGAAAATGGGAAAGACGCGCTTAGTTATTTTGAAGCTATTTTTACTAGTCTGGATAAGAAAAACATCCCTGAGATTATTTTTTTAGACTTAAATATGCCTATAATGAATGGATGGGAGTTTTTGGATAACTTTACCAAAATTAAAAACAAGATCGGAAAAATAATAACACTTTATATTGTAAGCTCTTCAATTAATCCTGTAGATATAGAAAGAGCAAAAAATATTAACACTGTAAAGGATTATCTTATAAAACCAGTAACCATAGAAGACCTAGAGGCTATTTTTTTAAAGCAAACGTTATAGTAAAACTCATTTGAGGTTTTACTTTTTGCTGCAAATTTTCCTTATTGAGACACACACTCTTTAGTTAATAGAATTTTTTATCCAATCTTGTAACTCTACTCTAAAAATAGTGCCGCTGATTAATTCTTGAATTTGAAGAATTTCTTCCTTGTTTACTGCTAGATCTATCTTATCAGAAGGTGTTCTCAATAATAATGATCTGGATTGTTGTAGACTTATGCATTGGCTACAGTATTGGAGTTTAATTGTAGCAGTACAAGAATTTGAAAAATCCTTTAATTCATTTATGGTAAGTAAAAAACCAATATCTCTAAATACTAGCTGAATTTTAGGAGATGAAATATATTTTTCTTGTTTCCAAAAGAAAGAAATACCTAGGTCATTACTGTATATTTTATTAATAGCCTTCATTCTGAATACATATTTAAATCAAAAATAGTAACTATTTATAATAAATCTAAATAAAAACAAAATTAATTTATATCTTTCAATTTTAATTGAAGGGATATATCTCCATTCCATTTATTTTCGTCGATAGTATATACGGCTTTAAAATATTGCTCTTTGGTTATCAAATCATATTTAGAGCCAAGATTAAAGCCAATGCTTTCAATTGCGATTCCATTTTTTTGCACTCTGCATTTTAAATGTTTTTTATCAGAACCTACACATTTTCCGTATCCAGTATCTTTTAATCCTTTGGTCATAAAAACAGGTGCCATATTTCCTGGGCCATATGGAGCAAATTGTTTTAAAATACGATAGAATTTAGAAGTAATTTGATCTAATTCGAGGATAGTATCAATAGCAATTTCGGGGGTAAGCATTTTCTTCTCAATAGTAGAGGATACTACCTCTTCAAATTTTTGTTTAAATGGTAGGTATTGTTTTTCTTCTAATGTTAATCCCGCAGCATATTTATGACCTCCAAACTGTTCTATATGCTCTGAGCAGGCTTCTAATGCATTATAAACATCAAACCCCTTTACAGATCGTGCAGAGGCTGCTAATCTAGAGCCACTTTTTGTAAAAACCAAAGTTGGGCGATAATATGTCTCTGTTAATCGCGATGCGACAATACCTATTACTCCTTTATGCCAGTTTTCTTCATACACAACAGTAGTATACTTTTCCTCTTCTTTATTTTGAAGTATCTGTACCAATGCTTTCTGAGTTATATTTTTATCAGTATCTTTTCTTTTACTGTTATAAAGCTCTATTTCTGTAGCATATTGCAGTGCAATATCAAGATTTTCTTCTGTCAATAAATTAACAGCATGCAATCCATGTTTCATTCTTCCAGCAGCATTAATTCTGGGCGCAATGATAAATACTAAATCTGTTATCGTTAAGGTTTCTTTTTTAACTTCTGACAACATTGCTCTAAACCCAATTCTGGGATTTGCATTAATAACTTGTAAACCATAATATGCTAATACACGATTTTCTCCTGTTATTGGCACAATATCAGCACCAATTGCAGTAACTACCAGATCTAAATATGGAAATAAATCCTCTATAGTTTGATGATAATTAACTCCCAATCCTTGAATCAATTTAAACCCTACTCCACAACCACATAATTCTTTATATGGGTACTTGCAATCCTTGCGTTTTGGGTTCAAAACTGCAATTGCATCAGGGATTTTTTCTCCTGGTCTATGATGATCACAAATAATAAAATCGATTCCTTTTTTTTTGGCATACGCTACTTTCTCTATAGCCTTAATCCCACAATCTAAAACAACAATAAGAGAAATGTCATTGTCATGGGCATAGTCAATCCCTATATACGATACCCCGTATCCTTCATTATACCGATCAGGAATATAAGTGGTAATTCGATCAGATAACGTTTTTAAATAAGACGATAGTAATGCCACAGATGTAGTACCATCTACATCATAATCTCCATATACCATTATATTTTCATTATTAGCAATTGCTTTTAGGATTCTGGCAGTTGCTTTATCCATATCCTTCATCAAAAAAGGATCATGTATATCTTTTAAAGATGGCCTAAAGAATTTTTTGGCCTGATCAAAAGTTGTAATTCCCCTTTGCACTAATAATGAAGCAATTATTAAATCTACATTAAGCGTTTTTGCCAAATGTTCTGTTATTGAGGCATCAGGTTTTGGTTGTAATGTCCATCTCATTTGGGCGATACATTCTTAAATTAAAAAAATACAAAGTACAAAAAACATTCTGATCCCTCTTGGTTTGATATTAGTTTTGTATTTTGCTTTACTAAAATTTACATTTATAATTAAAAACATATTTATGGCATTAGTTACTCCATTATCGAAAGATTATGATCAGGAAACCAAAGAGTTAGCAGAATTTTTTAATGAAACTTTAGGGTTTTGTCCTAATTCTGTGCTTACTATGCAAAGAAGACCAGCTATTTCTAAAGCATTTATTAATCTTAACAAAGCTGTAATGGCAAATGAAGGCAGAGTAACTTCTGCATTAAAACGTATGATTGCCTGGGTAAGTAGTAATGCTACTGGATGCCGATATTGCCAGGCACATGCTATTCGAGCAGCCGAACGATATGGAGCAGAGAAGGAGCAGTTAGATAATATATGGGAGTATAAAACACATCCTGCTTTTAGTGATGCAGAGCGTGCAGCACTTGATTTTTCGCTTGCTGCATCAATAATCCCTAATGCTGTAGACGATACTATTAAAGAAGAGTTATATCAATACTGGGATGAAGGTGAAATTGTAGAAATGCTGGGAGTAATTTCCTTATTTGGGTATCTAAATCGCTGGAATGATTCTATGGGTACAATGGTTGAAGAAGGAGCTATTGAATCTGGTGAAAAATATTTGGGAAAACATGGATGGGAGAAAGGAAAGCATGTATAAACCCAATTTAGTATGTTCTAATACTAATTATTTTAAGAGCTTGTTTTGTATTAAAAACACCTGTCGGTATAAATACTTGACAGGTGTTTTTTTACCTTTTCTAAAGCTGTTTTAAACAGAAATAATCTTCTCTTTAACAGCTTTAACAACTAAACCGGCTGTATTTTTCACTCCTAATTTACCCATTAAATTTTTTCGATGCCCTTCAATTGTTCTTGCACTTAGAAACAGTTGTTTTGCAATTTCTGCAGTTGTATACTCTTGAGTAATCCCTTCTAACACTTCGAGTTCTCTAGAGGTGAGGTGGTAATCTTTTCCTATTATAGAGGGTCTATCGGTTTTATGTTTCAGCCCTTTTAATAGTGTTTCTGATACAAAAGGATTAAAATAAAACCCTTTTTCGTAGGTACATCGTATTGCAGTTTCTAACTCATTCTCAGAGGTGTCTTTTAACAGATATCCATTAGTTCCTATCTCCATCAAATAAGAGATCATTCTTTCTTCTTTATGCATTGTTAGAATAATAACTTTTAGATCGGGATACAATTCTTGTACTTTTAGAATTGTACTTGCCTCGTTCATATTTTCCATCTCTAAATCCAAAAGGATTATATCTGGAACCACATTACTCAACTGCTTTAATAGGTCTTTACCGTTCACTGCTTCTAATATCAATGAAACGTTGGTCATTCTTTTTAACAGTGATTTTATACCTTCGTGAAATAAGCTATGATCATCAATCAGTCCTAGTGTTATAGTTTTCATGATTAACTGTGATTAATATTGTTAGTACTTCTTTTATCTTACGTAGGGGTTTTTTTACTGTTTTTATG
>CAKMZM010000068.1:5837-7897 GCA_929200365.1 uncultured Flavobacteriaceae bacterium
TAATATTGTTAGTACTTCTTTTATCTTACGTAGGGGTTTTTTTACTGTTTTTATGATCGAATTGGTATTATAATTTTTACTTTCATACCCGATCTTTTTTTTAAATTGTATTTTTTCTGAAAGTACTGATAATCTACTTTCATTGTTTTTACATCCTCCTTATACAGTATAATTAACGAATTTTCTTCATTTTTAAATCTATTCGTAATTAACTCCTGATTAGATATAGGTTAAGTTTTTTTAATTAGACAATCGTTTTTAGAGTGTCATTCTTAAAACAAATTTTATTTTCCTGAGTTATTTATGCCTTGCGCCAAATTTTGTATTGCTTCTGTCAAGTCTATTTTCTAGAACTATAAATCTTGGGTATTGAGACTCATATTATCATTATAATTTTTTAGTAATTTGACTCTTTTCTTTTTCCTGATTAATAATCATCAAATTCTATTTTTTGATGTTGTACTAATAACCTTGATTGATAAAGAATAAAAAATGCAATTATTGATAACGATAGTAAAAAGATCACCATTACCCAATGATTAGATTCTTTAAAATAATAGCTTCTTCAGGTTCAACGATAAAATAAATAGTATAAAATATAGTAAAAACCCTATATCAAATACAATAGCCGTACTTCTAGTTTTTTATTAGTAATATAAATAGAACTATTCAGAAATTAATTATTTTTCAAAACTAGTCTATTGGTAGTGTACAAGATTTTAAATACTTATAAATAAACGGTTTTGTTTTAGTTTAAATTCTGATAAAACTAAATGTCATGACTTCTGGGAATTTCAAGATTAGTTCTGACACTCTTTATAGTATATTATGATTGTTTTTTAAGGTTACCAAAAAGCTACTTCTGGATTTACTATTTTCCAATTAAATGTTGAATTTTTTTGCACACTATTCTTTGGTGGTTCTTTTTGCTTTCTATCAACAAATAACCCTAATAGAGTTAAAAATAATAAACGAATTGTTCTCATGATCTTAGGTTTTAAAAATTTACATAAATATAGTTCAAAAAAAGAGTAAAACCAGCACTTCAGACCAAAATCATTTAATCAAAAAGCACCTTTTTTAGGTATCACTCATTGAACTTGTTTGGACTTTAATAAATTAAAGCGAAAACCAGCAATTTTTAGTTAATTAAAAAAGCTTAAACGAGTTCATTAAAGAGGTTAACTTACTATCGGGCGGTCATTATATTTTTTGATAAGATGTATTATATCTTTAATCGGAATTTCTATAGAATATGTGCCCGTATAGGAAGGACAAATAACACAATCATCAAAATAAAATTCTATAGTATCGCTATTTACCACAAAATTGTTCTTATAAGCTTTAAAATCACCTTTTGAAAGCTCCCAGCAATCATAATACAATTCGCCAGAACTAATACCATTCTTTATAATTGTATTTATAGTAGTAAACACTTCTTCTTCTGTGTCGGTTTCAAAGAAATCATCAAAATAAATGAAATTATGTTTCTTAAGATCAAAGTTTATACAATCAAAGAGATATGTAGAATATAACATTCCCGAATAATAATTCTCTTTGTAAAGTATAATACTAATGCGATCATTTTTTGCGCTATAGATTTTATAATCAATGATCCTTTTATCTCTAAATCTATTGATTTTTAAAGTGTCGCAAAGTAACTCTTTGTCTTCGAGAATTTGATTTTCTGTTTTTTCAATGTTGAGATAGTTTTCTGAAATAAAATTATTAAATACCGAATACAACGGATCTATTTTTTCATTAAGATACGGGTATTTATAATCCAAAACATAAAGATCTTCTTCTTTAAAAAAGCTTTTAGAAACTACCAGTTCCTGTAATTGGGTTTTATCATCTTTGGCAGTGATTAATCGTTCTTTTTTAATAGCTTTTGTTTTTTCCTGATCAGGTTCAAGGTTTTTTTCAGAAAAAACGGCTACAGAATCCCTAGTATTTTGATTTTCAATAGTTTTTTTGGTTTGAGTATTTTTGTTATCTAGTGTTTGTTGAGGTGATGTTTCTTTTTTACAGCCGATCAGGCATACCAAAATAAAACATGT
>CAKMZM010000068.1:7997-16132 GCA_929200365.1 uncultured Flavobacteriaceae bacterium
GTTGAGGTGATGTTTCTTTTTTACAGCCGATCAGGCATACCAAAATAAAACATGTAATTAGGGTTTTCATAAGATTATTATTTAATACACTTTTTAGCACTTCTTCTGATAATGAGTTAATATAACCCCATAGGTTTTTATAGTTCTGATTACTTAGGTTGATCAATTCACTTTTGATTTTTGGTCTTGGCATTTTTATTAAGGTTTATAATCTATTATAAATGTAAAAAGGATTTCATAAAAAAAATATGATATTGATCAGTTGAGTTAACGAACAAAAATGATGAACTTTGAATACAATCTGCCTTTTGTTATGCAGTGTGTAATTAAAAAACCTGAATAAGCCACTTTTTTATAAGTTGATTTATACAGATGAAGTTTAAATCACTTCACTATGATGAAAGCTAATTTTCATATAACCCTAATTTGTTTTTGAGCATAATCATTTCATTTTGAATTTGATGAACTCGTTCCAGCAAATGTATGATGACTTCAACACCTTCGAGGTTAATTTCTAATTCTTTATTGAATAGTATAATTTGTTCGAGTCTGGGCAAGTCATCAGAATTTAAAAATGCAGTTTGCCGAATCGTGATAATTTTAATTAATCCAAATTCATGTAATGAGTTTATAAAAGAGAATTCTATCTCGTGGCGTGTACAAAATTCTAATACTGGTATAAGATGTCCTTTAGTCATTATAATACATTTAAAGCTTGGATAATGTTCTAAATAATTCTTTTTGTTGTTCTGACAGGTTTTTTGGGATTTTGATAGTATATGTAATAAAAAGATCCCCAAATTGTCCTTCTTTTTTATATACGGGAAAACCTTTGCCTTTTAGTTTTATTCTGGTACCATTCTGAGTTTCGGGTTTTACATTTAGTTTTACTTTTCCGTCAAGGGTTTCAACTATAATTTCACCTCCTAAGATTGCCGTATACAGATCAATATCAACGTGTAGATAAAGGTCACTTTTATTGCGTTTAAAAGGAGTTTTGTTTTCGATAACAAACGTGATATACAGATCACCATTAGGTCCGCCACCGATTCCTGGCCCTCCGTGGTTTTTGATTTTTATGGTTTGCCCGTTTTCAACTCCTGAAGGAATTGTGATTCGAATATTTTTTTTGTTAACAGTTAGTGTTCTTTTATGTGTTTTATAAACATCGATCAAATTAAGGTGTAATTCTGCATTATAGTCCTCACCTCTATATCGACCTCTGCTATATGTTCTGCTTCTTCCTGAGCCTCCAAACATAGATTCAAAAAAATCAGAGAAATCACTTTCTGAATAATTTCTGTAATGTTGTTGCCTGGTATTTCTATATTGTTGCTGTGATTGTTTGGCTTTTTCAAACTCTTCGGCATGTTTCCAGTCTTTACCGTATTGATCATATTTTTTTCGGTTTTCGGGATTACTTAATACTTCATTGGCTTCATTAATCTCTTTAAATTTTCTTTCGGCCTCTTTATCATTAGGGTTTAAATCAGGATGATATTTTCTGGCCAATTTTCTATATGCCTTTTTAATATCACTATCCGAAGCATTTTTTGAAACCCCTAATATGTTATAGTAATCAATATATTTCATATACTCACTAACAATTAGTTGCTATTTCTCAAAAATCAATTTCAATCGCCCAAGCATCATTAATTCAGATTTATTCATTCCAGAAAAAGCTGCTGCAATAGTATTGGCTGTTGTCCAGATAAGCTCTTTTAGCTTATCTGTAAATTGAGATTTATACTCTTTAAAAAATGTTTCGAATTGAGTAAAACACTCTTCAGCACTCAACTCTTCATGATCAAGCCAGTCAAAAACAATTTCGATCTGAAAAGAAGCATCGACACCAAACTCATCTTCAATATCGTCTACTTTTTCCCATTCTGCTTTTACGATTTTTCGTAAAGAATCATATTCTGATTTACGAACTACTTTATCTGATGCAGCAATTGCATAAAATAACTTGCCCAGATTTTGATAAAATATAATCCCTGTGTTTTGAGCTGTATTCATATCATAAAAAAATTATCGGTTTAATGAATATAAATGTAATCAGATCAGGTTATATTTTTTATGATATAAATCAGTTCTGGTAACAAATCAAAATGATTATTTTTGAGGTATGAAAGTTTTCGAAAAAGACAATAACATTTTCAAATTACTTTCTGAGGCTATTTCAGAAGGTATCATTGTAGTGAATGAAAATCAAATTATAGTTGCTACAAACGGATCTGCCAATCAGATTTTTGGTTATGAAACAGATGAGCTGATAGGAAAGGATTTGAATACTTTGATACCACAAAAATATCATCATGGTCATAAAAAGCATTTTGATAGTTTTGTAGCGCATAGTGCAAAGCGGCATATGGGAGCAGGGCGCGATCTTTTTGGAGTACGAAAAGATGGAACAGTATTTCCTGTAGAAGCAGGCTTAAATCCATTTGCAATTTATGGAAACCACTATGTCATGGCTCTTGTTATTGATATTACACAAAGAAAACAACAAGAACAGCAAATACAAGACCTGAATGCTAAGCTGGAACAAAAAATAGAAGAACGTACCGAAGAATTACACCATACCATACAAGAATTAAAAGAAGAAGTAACACTACGTATGGAAGCAGAGACCAAAACCAAAGAATCTTTAAAAAAAGAACGAGATTTAGGAGAATTAAAAACAAAATTCCTTTCACTTGTCTCTCATGAGTTTAAGACGCCATTAAGTGGTATTCTTACTTCGGCTACACTTGTAGGAAAATACACTAAAACAGAGCAGCAGGAAAAGAGAGAAAAACATCTCAGTACCATAAAAAATAAAGTAAAGTATCTGGATAATATCCTTAATGATTTTTTATCTATTGAACGTCTTGAAACAGGAAAAGTAACGTATAAATATAACCAATTTCCGCTCAGCAAGGTGGTTAACGAGGTAGTCTATAACGCTAATATGTTACTTAAAGATGGGCAGAGAATAAACTATCCTAATGATATTGATGATCATGTTATAGAGTTTGATGAAAAGATTTTAGAACTTGTACTTACAAACCTGATTAATAATGCCATTAAATATTCTGGAGAACATACTACTATAGATTTACAAGTATGTTTCGAAAATGATATCTTTACATTCAAAATTATTGATCAGGGTATTGGTATCCCAAAAAAAGAACAAGATTTTATTTTTAAACGATATTTCAGGGCAGAAAATGCTTTATTAGATCAGGGAACAGGTATTGGTTTGAATATTGTGAAAAGTCATTTGGAAAACCTAGGCGGGAGTATTATTTTTACAAGTAAAGAAAATCATGGTTCTACATTTACTGTTACCATACCTGTAAACAACACCCACAAGTCATGAAAACTATTCTTTTGATTGAAGATGATACTGCACTTAGAGAAAATACTGCAGAACTGTTAGAACTTTCAGATTATAAAGTAATCACATCGCCAAACGGAAAAGTAGGTATTGCCAAGGCAAAAGCAGAAAAACCAGATATTATTGTTTGTGATATTATGATGCCCGAGGTTGATGGATACGGAGTTCTTGAAGCATTATCCTATGATACAAATACCAATCATATCCCCTTTATATTCTTATCTGCAAAAACCGAGCATAAAGAAATTCGAAAAGGAATGGATCTGGGAGCAGATGATTACCTAACCAAACCCTTTGAAGAAGAGGAATTATTGAGTGCAATCGAGAGTCGTCTTGCAAAAGCAGCAATACTCTCTAAAATAGTTAAAAATCAGGAACTCTCTGCAACAACAAATACTTCTGAGGATAACGGACTTAGAAACTTACATGAACTTAAGAATTTTTTTGATGATTATGGCCAGATTTCTGAATATAAAAAAGGAGAAACAATCTATAAAGAAGGAGAGCATTCTAATAACATATATCTGATTTTAAAAGGCGTTGTTAAAAGCCATAAGATGGATGAAAATGGTAAAGAATTAATCACTACACTATATAAAGCTGATGATTTTATGGGATTTACATCCTTTGTAGATAACACTCCGTATTTAGAATCAGCAACAGCAGTTGAAGACTCAGAACTAGCAGGAATATCAAAAAATAATCTAAAAGAAATATTAGAGAAGAGCAAAAATATTTCTCTTGAATTAATGGAGTTACTTACCGATAATCTTTCTGAGATCAAAGAGCAATTATTACAAATGGCTTATAGCTCGGTACGTAAAAAAACAGCACAAACCATACTTCAATTTGCAGATGTATTGAATAAAAAACCGAAAGACAATATAAAAATATCCCGAAATGACCTAGCTAGTGTTGCCGGAATTGCTACAGAAAGCCTGATACGTGCCCTCTCAGGTTTTAAAAAAGATGGTTTGATTGAAATTGAAGGGCGAAACATAAAAATTTTGGATTTACCCGCTCTTCAATTAGTAGAATAAAAATACAAAAACACAAAAATACTCAAACTGATTTTTGTCATGTTTTTCATAAATACATCCTAGTACATTTGTTATACTAGAAAGCATTTAAAATGAAGAACATACTGATCCCTACAGATTTTTCTGAAAATTCGTGGAATGCCATTACATATGCATTGTCATTTTTTAAAAGGGTGAAATGTAATTTTTATGTATTACACGTTTCTCCCTTTGAAGAACTGATGGGAGGAGATTCTTTTTATGATTCAAAAAAAACAGTCTTAGAAAAAAGCACACAAAGCAATACAGAGCAAATGCAAATATTGCTTAAAAGAATAGAGAAGCTACCCTTAAATACAAAACATAACTTTTTTACGATTAATGAATATATCTTTTTTGTTGATGCAATTAGAAAACAAATTAAAGAAAAGAATATTGATTTTATTGTTATGGGAACCAAAGGAGCTTCTGGGATTAAGGAAAAAACTATAGGTAGCAATACAGGAGATGTGATCACAAAAGTAAAGTGCCCAGTTTTGGTTATACCAGAAAAAGCCAAGTATACCAAACCTAAAGAAATTGCATTTCCCACAGACTATAATATGCTATACAAAAGCAGAGTGTTAAATACAATCATAGAAACTCTTGCGTTAAATGAAGCTGCTTTACGGGTTTTGCATATTGCCAAAAAAGAACAAGAATTAACCGATAGACAAAGAAAAAACAAAGACTTTCTGCATGATTCTATAGATACTATAGAACATAGCTTTCATTTTCTGTCTAATTCCAATATTGAAGAAGCAATACAGTGCTTTGTAGAAAGTAGAGATATTGATATGATTACTATGATTGCCAAAAACCTCAATTTTTTTCAACGTATTTTATTTCACCCTACAGTCGAAAAAATAAGTTATCATATTACTATTCCTTTTTTAGTACTGCATGAGTGATCTGTATAAAAAGAGAAGAAATATCAGTTTTTATAATATAATCGATAAGTTAACTACGTTGATGATAGCCAAGAATATTCAAAAACAAAAAAATGGGTACAAATTTAATTCATAAATATAATATTCCAGGACCTCGATATACAAGTTACCCTACTGTTCCTTATTGGGATATCAATACTTTTTCATTAAAAAACTGGATAGCATCAATACAACAATCATTTACAGAAAGTAATGATACAGAGGGAATAAGCTTATATATTCATCTGCCATTTTGTGAAAGTATGTGCACTTTTTGTGGATGCAATAAACGTATTACAAAACGACATGATGTAGAAGAGCCATATATAAATACAGTTATAAAAGAATGGCAATTGTATCTTAAAATTTTTAAAACTAAACCCAAAATCAGAGAACTTCACTTAGGAGGAGGTACACCTACATTTTTTTCACCCAAAAATTTACAATATCTTATTACAGGTATTTTTTTAGGAGCAACACGGGCAAAAGATTGTGAATTAAGTTTTGAAGGACACCCCAATAATACCACCCGGGAACATTTACAAGCATTGTACGATGTAGGTTTTAGAAGGGTGAGTTTTGGTGTGCAGGATTATGATGAAACCGTGCAGAGAGCAATTCATAGAATTCAACCCTTTGAGAATGTAAAACATGTAACAGAAACTGCCAGAGAAATTGGCTTTACCTCTGTTGGTCATGATATTATTTTTGGATTACCTTTTCAAACACAAGAAGCGGTAATTAATACCATTTTAAAGACAAAAGAACTATTGCCAGATCGACTGGCATTCTATAGTTATGCACATGTGCCATGGCAAAAAGGTAATGGGCAGCGTGGGTTTAACGAATCAGACCTGCCCACAGGAGAGCAAAAACGAAAACAATATGAACTAGGAAAAAAGTTACTCTCAGAAGTAGGTTATGTAGAAATCGGGATGGATCATTTTGCCCTGCAACATGATTCATTGTATCAATCTATGAAAAACCAAACTATGCATCGCAATTTTATGGGATATACTGCCTCCAAAACACATGCAATGATTGGTTTGGGGGTATCTGCAATTAGTGATAGTTGGTATGGTTTTGCCCAAAATGTAAAAGGAGTAGAGGAATATCAACATTTGGTAAAAGAAGGTATTATTCCCGTTTATCGAGGTCATATTTTAACTTTAGAAGATCGGATTATACGCAAACATATTCTTAATTTGATGTGTCATTTTTATACCAAATGGGAAGATGATCAGATGTATTTTAAAGAACTGCCAGAGGTTTTACAGAACTTAAAAGAATTAGAAGCAGATCAATTATTGACAATTAATGACTCACATATAAGCGTTACAGAAAAAGGCAGACCTTTTGTTCGTAATATTTGTATGGCATTTGACCTTAGGTTACAACGCAAAATACCAGAAACAATGTTGTTTTCGATGACTGTATGATCATTTTTCAAAATTTGAAAAGCTATTCTTTTCTCTGTTTTGATGTTTTAAAACCATAAACGATTTGACCAATAAAACTTTTTGGGATTTTTTCATCACCAGGAAAACCTAATGCTACTGTTCCGCTATCTTCGGGGATATAATTGGTTTTAAAGATATAATCCCAAAGGCTTAAACTAATCCCAAAATTTACACCATAAGAACCCTTTGGTAATACATAAGAATGATGATATAAATGCATGACAGGATTATTAAGAATGTATTTAAGTGGTCCCCAGGTAATTTTTATATTCGAATGATTAAAATGACCAATTGTAATGGCCAGAAAATGCACAATATAAGCCTGTTCTGGTTCAAAACCACCTAAAACCATTACACCAATAGTTTTAAGAGGTTTATAGAAAATGTTTTCCATCCAGTGATATCTTAGGTGTGCAGCAAACCCCATTTCTTTAACAGAGTGATGTATTTTATGAAATTTCCATAAAAACGAATATTTATGAAGTAAAATATGAGTAAACCATTGTACAAAATCTAATACCACAAAAAATAATAGAAGTTGCAGCCATGTAGAAAGGCTGGAAATATCAATTAAAGTTAATGTTTTTGCAGAAATCCCAATATCTGTAAAAATCACTTCAAGTAGTTTATAAAAACCACTTATGGCAATGGCAAAAAGGAAAAAATTAAAAAACATATAGAAACCATCCAGCCAAAAGTCTTTTCTAAAAATGGATTGATGTTTTCTCCACGGAAAAACAATTTCCAATCCCCATACGACTAGTGATATAATAATAAGACCCCAGAAATAATTCATGTACCAGGGAATCTCAAATAGTATTGATCTCCAGGTCCATTGTACATTACCTATAAAAGAATCGGTGAATGCATTTACATATTTTTCCATAATTATTTTTTTTGTTCTCTCATCTGGTTCAAAAAATAAGTCATTGCAATAACTTCACAACACAGATCACGATACAATAGTTTTAATGCGTTGTATTAAAGCGCCAAAAACAATGTAGTATTCCGAATAATTGTTACCATAAATTAGGACCGACTTTTTACTAAAGCTTCATCTTTTTATTAGGTAAATACGTGTTGTTTTAACTTATAAAATTAACGTTTTTCATTCTTTGTTTTGGTAACAAAGGTTACAATATATACTCGGGCAAGCAGAGAAGGGTATTTTGTTAAGGTTATTATATTATAAAACACAGATTTTATGTTCTGTTATAATTAAAATAATCTATTAAAACAAGTAGTTAATGACACTCAAAATTTGCAGAAACTATTTCGGTTACTGGTTTGGGAGAAAGATATGGAA
>CAKMZM010000069.1 GCA_929200365.1 uncultured Flavobacteriaceae bacterium
CTATGCTACATTACCAAAATTTCAATATAGCCCAGCCTCATATCAATTGATTCCAGTGACTTTAACGATCTATCTAATATCCATCGTTCTTTTTGGCCTTGGAATTTTGAGCTCGAAACGTCTAAAAACAAAAGGCATACTCAATTAAGGAAACTATGAAAAATACAGCGCGTCTAATTATTTTATATGTCTATTTCATAATGATTTATAAGAAAATAATGTTCAATTTTTAAATACAACAATAATGGGTTGTACGACAAATTTCTCTTTTCAAAGATATTGTTAACTTTTCGTGTTTCTATGAAAAAAGGGGAATTTGTCGTACACCCCAATAATGATTACTATAAAAGGAGTATAAAAAGTACAAATGGAATATGGGCAACAGGGTTTCCGAGATCAGCGCTAAAAAAGATCAAAGAGAGGAATGCAAACGTTTTACAAGCAAGTTTCTGGATGAGTAGGAAAAGCCGACCATAACTAAAGGTCATTTCATGTATTATTTTTGACTTATTTCTTTATAAAAATCATAATAATTAAGAAAAGTAGGCATTACAGGACCATTGAATGAATTGGGGGCGTTAAACAATACACAAATAGCAATATTATTATCAGGGTCTACTAATAGCTGTGTTTTGTATTGATTTACATTACCACCGTGGTATATAACTCTTCTTCCTCTGTAATCTAATATTCGCCATCCCATAGCATAATACGAATCTGTTACGCCATCCCACAAATTAACATATGTCTTTTTATCACTGGTACAAATAATAGGATTAAAAATATCACTAAGGCTTTCTTTTGATATAATATCAGGACGATGCCCTAAGAGTATTTTTAAATATTCTCCCATATCAGAGATTGACGCATTAATCCCTCCCGCAGCAGCTACATTATAATAGTTTTTATGAAGATTATCCCGTCGATATTTTTTTGAATAATGATTATATTTATGTGGTAAAGCTATATTATCATTCTTTTTTATTGCCGTATATGTACTTGATGCTGTATGCATCCCAGCTGGGTCAAATACTCTTTCTTTAAGAAGGGTTTCAAACGATTTCTCTGTTTGGTTTTCCATTATTTTTTCAATAACCGAAAATATTGCGTTTTGATATTCATAATCTATACCTTCTTTGGATACAACTCCTTTTCTTTTAAAACTTTTAATAATTTGCTCTAAAGACCATCCTTTTTGTATAAGTTTGGTATATGTGTAAGGATAAAGCCCTGTTGTATGTGATAATAAATGATTTACTCTAAGTCGATCTGCCTGTTCTCTATTTCTTAAACTAAATGTTTTTACTGATTCTTTAACTTTTTGATCCCATTGTAATTCATTACGATCTACTAAATTTCCTGCCAAAACTGCTGTTACCCCTTTTGATAAGCTTGCAATTCTAAAGACTGTATGTACATCTACAGAATCTTGCGTATGAATTTCTTTTACCCCAAAGCCTTTTTTATAAATAACAGCATCGCCTTTAACCACAACAACAGCTGCTCCAGGGCATTCTGAAACGTTAAAATTAGTAGCAAAAAACTTCTCGTAATGTTCTAAGAAGAAGGATATAGAGCTCTTTTGTGGCATCTCTGGTTTTTCTTCAATTACAATAGATTTTTCTTTAGGTTTTGATGTAGTACAAGCTACCAAAACAACCAAAGTGAATACAACATAAAAATACTTCATATTACAACATTCTATAGGGTCGCAAAATACACTTAAAATTATGTATTGTATAAAAACTTCTTAAGAAACTTTATAATACGAATCTATATGTTGCTTTAATCAAAAAAGTATTCTCGGGTTGTTGACCCAAAATTTGATTATCTAGACTTTTAAACAAATCATCAGCTGATTCTCCATCACCTGTCATACCTTGTGACCAAACCAGAAAAATTTCGGATCCAGGAATATACTCCCATCGCAATACGAGATTCGATCTAAATTGTACAAAAGCAAAATCGGGATTATCAAATGTATAATCTACAGTTCCGTCTCTATTCTCATCAACAGAATACTCATCATCTGCAAAAGAGATTTGATTCTGATCATACAATGTTACTCTTTCATTAAGGTCTTTTACAATTGAATTATTAACGTAGTTAAAATCGGTATATCTTCCCCGAGATATAAATGGTTGACCATAATATTGAATAGTAAGGTTAGGGTTAATACTATAATTTAGACGTATACTGGCACTTAAGGTTTGTTGGGTTATTCTTCCTGTTATATACCTTGGTGTATTATTAAAATCTGTATCTGTAACGTACTGTGTTTTGCTAATTTTATGGTTTAGTGATGGGTTTAAAGATATACTAAAAGCATTAAATGGCTGATAATTAATCCTTAGAACATATCTTTTAAAAGAAAAATTATTTTGCTGTGCTTGTGTATTTACATGCCCCACCATAAAATTAAATTTCTTTCTTTGATCTGATCCAAAAAACAATTCTCCTCCATTCTCACCAGAAAATCGCCAACGAGGACCACCTCGTAAAAATGTATTGACATAATTGCGAGGCTTATGAAACAGTTCTATTTCAGACCACCAATTATTTTTATAATTAATGTCTCCTTCTAATTTATACTGAATACGGTTATAGTTCCCTTCAAAATCAAATGCTGTAAACTGCTCGAAACCAATATTTGCTCTTCTGTACAACTTTGTTGGTTTCAAAAATAAATAACTTATCTCTGCAAACTGCAAAATCTCATCTGCTTGTCTTAAAAATCCAATATCATTAAGTTCTAATTCTGGCGAACGCCAATAAACTCCTCCTACATACCTCCAGTTTCCTCCTCCTAATTTACCTCCAATAAGTTTACCTCCGGTTCCTGTAAGTGAAGTCCTATTAGGATCTACTTCAACATGCCCAGCATCTACTCGTTGAAAAAGATGAGTTAATTCATTTTGAGTTTCTTCAATTGCTTCCTTAGAGCCTTTTACATGACTAGCTACAATATTACCTTCTACAAAATACTTTCTGTCTCTCCAATTATGTCTAAAATCTAATCCTGCTGTGTATGCAGATTTCCGAAGAAGATTAAGATTATTTTCTCTTGTTCCTACTACTTCTGATGTTTCATCTGTATTTGGATCGTCCTCATCTATATCAAAAGTGTCTCCAAGATCTCGATTAGTAGCTGTAATGATTCCTCCAATAAATGAGTTACGCTGATTAAAATCTTTTTGTACTCTGCCGACCATGTAATTTGTTAGAGGTTCTACAATAGCTTCTCTCTTATTACCATTTTCATCTTCAATTTTGGCAATCTCTCTAGAGGTTACACTCTCTAAAATACCAATAGACCATCCATCCTTGGTTTTCCCACTAAACTTAGCAGCCCCAAGAATTGTAGTATTTATCGGTTTATCTATAAATTCATCATCAAGTTCAGAAATTGATCCTTGTGGGTTTCTTCCGATTCTACGAGAATAAAATAAATTATCCTGATTATTAGCAAAACGGTAATCAAAAATATTTTTATTTTCTACGAAAAAAGGTCGTTGTTCTCTAAAGAATATCTGAAATCCATCTAATGCAATAACAGCGGGATCAGCTTCAACCTGTCCAAAATCTGGATTTACGGTTAGATCCAGAGTTAGGTCATTTGTAATTCCGATTTTTGCATCTAATCCTCCGTTCAATTTAAAATCTTCGCCATCTCTATATGGATTTCCTTCTTCTTCGGGATATGTATCAAATTGTGTTACTGCAAATGGCTGGATTTCTAATTGTTTTTGTGCTTCGATATTAATCAAACCATGCAATTCTCCAAATTCACTTACAAATCCAGAAGCATCTCTGGGGATTCGTTGCCAGACAGATCGCTCATCTTTTCGAAAAAGCAGTCTGTTTACCTGAAGCCCCCATGTTTGTTCTTTACTATTACCAAATTTTACCTGACTCAAAGGGATTTTTATTTCCGCAGTCCATCCTTCATCATCTATATTGCTTGCCGCATACCATATTGGATTCCAGCTGCTATCCCAATTATCACCATTTTGTGAAACAAACTCATCTCCTTTTACTCCAGCTGCAGTTATCGTAAATGAAAAAGCTGTTCTCTTATCGTGATACGTATCCAAGATCAATGTAATACGATCTCCCGCAAAACCATCTCTTCTTGATAGTCGTTTCTCTATTTTGTCTGGTTCGGTATCATAACATCGATATGCTACATATAGGTATTTCTGATCGTATACAATTTTAAATTTAGTTTTTTGACTTGGTGGTGTATTTTCATCGGGTTGGTTTTCAATAAAATCACCTGCCCATTCTACTATATCCCAACCAGGTTCATCTATTAAGCCATCAATTATTGGGGTTTCAGTAGTAGTAAATGATTTTGTAGTATAAATCTTTTTTGTAACTACAGTAGAGTTTTGGGCAGTAATAAAAATAGGGATCAAAAAAAATCCCAAAAGACTGAAAATGTACTTCATAATGATTAGTTTATTGATTGATTGATTGATGTTATTCTATACAGGACACAAATAAATGTGGTTTGTCACATTCATACTTGTTATTTAATAAAAAATTAACACCGAATAGTGGTTTTAAAAATTTTAAAAAAGCAATCAATCTGATTGCAGCTTTAATATAGCTGAAAATCAATGCGTCATACTTTTAAAATAATACTAATACCAGTTTGCTATATAAATATATAATTGTACATTTGCACCCCTATTTTATATAGGATAAGGAATGTTTAATTAAGTAAAAATAAATTAGTGTGGACACATTAAGTTACAAAACAGTATCTGCTAACAAAGCTACCGTTACAAAAGAATGGTTGCATGTAGATGCTGAAGGACAGACTTTAGGGCGTCTTTCTTCTGTAGTAGCAAAACTACTAAGAGGAAAACACAAGCCTAACTTTACCCCACACGTTGATTGCGGTGATAATGTTATCATTACCAATGCCGAGAAAATCAACTTAACAGGAAAAAAGTGGACAGATAAATCGTATATCCGTCACACTGGATACCCTGGAGGGCAAAGAAGTCTTACTGCTCAGGAATTGTATGACAAAAATCCAGAGCGTTTAATCGAAAAATCGGTAAAGGGCATGTTGCCTAAAAACAAATTAGGTGCAGCTTTATTCCGTAATTTAAAGGTGTATGCAGGAGCAAATCACAGTCAGGAAGCTCAGCAACCTAAAACTGTTAACTTAAACGAATTTAAGTAATGGAAGTTATTCACAAAATTGGCCGTAGAAAAACGGCTGTAGCCAGAATATACCTTAAGGATGGTTCTGGAAAGATCGTGGTAAACAAAAAAGATTTAAATGATTATTTCCCTACTGCTACATTGCAGTACAAAGTAAACCAACCATTGGTTTTAACAGGGAATGATGGAAAATTTGACATCTTGGTAAATGTTTACGGTGGCGGTATGACAGGACAAGCTGAAGCAATACGTTTAGCTATATCAAGAGCAATGTGTGTTTTTGACACAGATGAAGCTGAAGAAACAGAAGATGGGAAAGCAACAGGAAACAGAGGTATTCTTAAACCAGAAGGCTTGCTAACCAGAGATCCGAGAATGGTAGAGCGTAAAAAATTCGGTCAGAAGAAAGCTCGTAAGAAATTCCAGTTCTCTAAACGTTAATTTATTAAAACAGTATTTGTTGTTACCTCAATTCATGAGGGGTTAGTTTAGCATCTAAATGCACAAGGTCGTACAAAAAAGTAGCCACTTGAGCATTGCTAATTCAACAGAACGTAAACTATTACAAAAATGGCAAACAATATCGAAGTAAAAGAATTACTTGATGCAGGTGTACACTTTGGTCACCTTACAAGAAGATGGGATCCAAATATGGCGCCATATATTTATATGGAGCGTAATGGTATTCACATCATTAACTTATATAAAACTGCTGCAAAAATCGATGAAGCTGGTGAGGCTTTAAAAAAGATAGCAGCGTCTGGCAGAAAAATCCTTTTTGTTGCGACTAAAAAACAAGCTAAAGAAATCGTAGCCGAAAAAGCAAGTAAAGCTAATCAGCCATATATTACAGAAAGATGGCCTGGTGGTATGCTTACTAACTTTGTTACTATTCGTAAAGCAGTCAAAAAAATGGCTTCTATCGATAGAATGAAGAAAGATGGCACCTTTAATACACTATCTAAAAAAGAACGTTTACAAGTAGATCGTTTAAGAGCAAAGCTAGAAAAGAACTTAGGTTCTATTTCTGATATGACTCGTCTGCCTGGAGCGTTATTTGTTGTAGATATTACTCGCGAACATATCGCAGTAAAAGAAGCTCAGAAATTAAACATTCCTATTTTTGCAATGGTCGATACAAACTCTGATCCACGTCAGGTGCAGTATGTAATCCCTGCAAATGATGATGCTTCTAAATCTATAGACAAAGTTATGACTTATGTTAGTGATGCTGTTATAGAAGGTCTAAGCGAAAGAAAAGCTTCAAAAGAAGCTCCTAAAAAAGATGCAAAAACTGAAGCACCAGCAAAAGCCGAAGCTCCTGTAAAAGCTGAAACATCTGCAAAGGTTGAAGCTCCTACAAAGGTTGAAGCTACAGTAGAAGCTCCAGCAACTGAAGCTGCAAAGCAAGAGGAAGAATAAACAAATAGATATACAATCTATTAAAATTCGAAGTTAAATTTTTGTCTCTACGATAAAACTTAACTTTAATATAAAATTGATAAGTCGTTTGGTTCTTTACTTTTGCAGTACTAACTAAACGACTTGTTTTTTATACAAACAATACATTTTACACATTAAATATTTAAAGATATGGCAAATATTACAGCAGCCGAAGTAAGTAAATTGCGTAAAGCTACAGGTGCCGGAATGATGGACTGCAAAAAAGCCCTTGTTGAGGCCGAAGGAGATTTTGACAAAGCTATCAAGATTCTTAGAGAAAAAGGACAAAAAATTGCTGACAAAAGAGCAGATAGAGAATCTGCTGAAGGAGCAGTTATTGCAAAAGTTAATGAAGCAAGAAATAAAGGAGTAATTGTTTCTCTTAATTGTGAAACTGATTTCGTAGGAAAAAATGAATCTTTTGTTTCTTTAGCAAAAGAACTAGCAGAAGTGGCTCTTAATACTTCTTCTAAAGAAGAGTTTTTAGCTTCAGACTTTAATGGTATGACTGTTCAGGAAAAGCTTACTGAACAAACTGGTGTTATTGGAGAAAAAATCGAAATTGGAGATTTTAAAGTATTAGAAGCTCCTTTTGTGGGATCATATATACATGGAAATAAAATCGGCGCTTTAACTGGTTTATCAACTGAGATAAATAGTGCAGAGACACTTGCCAAAGATATCTCTATGCAAGTAGCTTCTATGGGAGCAACTACATTGTCTTACAAAGATTTTGATCCAGAATATGTTGCTTCAGAAACTCAAGCAAGAATTGCAGCAATCGAAAAAGAAAATATTGAACTTGAACGATTAGGAAAAACATTGAAAAATGTTCCTCAATTTATTTCAAGATCTCAATTGACTGATGATGTAATTGCACAGGCAGAAGAAAAATTGAAAGAAGAGCTTAAAGCCGAAGGTAAGCCTGAGCAAATCTGGGATAGAATTCTTCCAGGAAAACTAGAACGATTTATTTCTGATAATACTACACTAGATCAAGAACAATGTCTTCTTGACCAAAATTTCATTAAAGATGAAAAGAAAAGTGTTGCCGATTATGTAAAAACACTTGGTGATGTATCTGTAGTTGCTTTTGAAAGAATAGCTTTAGGCTAGTTTTAAAATCATATAATAGTACTCAGACGTATCTGAAAAAAATAAAAACCGCTTCTATAACAGAAGCGGTTTTTTATTCATCATTTTCAAAATATTTTCTTTCTGGTTTTCAACATTTACAAGTTTAGAATTTCTTCCAAAACTTACTCCCAATATAAACTAACCCCCCAATTAGCCTATACTCTATAAACACCTTCATCGTATTTATATATTAAAAACGTTAATTTCCTTTCTAAAAATATTTATCATCCCCAACACCTTTTTTTGTTTTCCTTGATGCAAACCTATAACATAATTCAACATAAATCAACACCTCTTATAGGGGAAAACCACCCTTTTTTTAATAGTTTTTAAACTTTAATATTTAACTTAAAACCCACCTTTATAATCCAAACTATTTTCTAAATTAAGAATATCATTATATTTGCACCACAGTTAAATCTCATAATGAAATATAAAAGAATATTACTTAAACTATCTGGCGAAGCTTTAATGGGTGATCGTCAATATGGAATTGACCCAAAAAGATTGGCAGAGTATGCCCATGAAATTAAACAAATCACAGAAAAAGGTGTACAAATTGCTATTGTGATTGGAGGAGGTAATATTTTTAGAGGGGTTGCAGGTGCCAGTAAAGGAATGGATAGAGTTCAAGCAGATCATATGGGAATGCTGGCTACTGTTATTAATGGATTAGCGCTACAAAGTGCTCTTGAAGATGCCGAAATACCTACTCGATTACAATCTGCAGTAAAGATTAATGAAGTTGCAGAGCCCTTTATACGTCGAAGAGCTATGCGCCATATGGAAAAAGGAAGAGTTGTAATATTTGGTGGAGGAACAGGAAATCCGTATTTCACTACTGACTCTGCTGCTGTACTTAGAGCTATAGAAATCAATGCAGATGTTATTCTAAAAGGTACAAGAGTAGATGGAATATACACCTCTGATCCAGAAAAAAATGCTGATGCAACAAAATTTGATTTCATATCATTTGATGATGTTTTACGTAAAGGTTTGAAAGTAATGGATACAACAGCATTTACGTTAAGTCAGGAAAATGAATTACCAATAATAGTCTTTGATATGAATAAAGCTGGAAATTTATTAAAAGTAGTTTCTGGCGAACCCGTAGGTACTCAAGTAAACCTTTAATTTTATATTGGCTTATTTTTTGATTAGTCAGAAAAAAGAACTAAAATATGAACGAAGAAATAGATTTTATCATAGATTCGACCAAAGAGTCAATGCAAGCAGCAATTACTCATTTAGAAAAAAAATTACTCAATATTAGAGCTGGAAAAGCATCTCCAGCCATGTTAGGTAGTGTAATGGTAGAGTACTATGGTTCTCCTACCCCATTAAACCAAGTAGGAAATGTAACCACTCCTGATGCAAGAACCATTACAATTCAACCTTTTGACAAGTCTGTAATTCCTGAGATTGAAAAAGGTATTCAGGTAGCTAATTTGGGATTCAATCCAATGAATAATGGAGAAAGCGTTATCATTAGTGTCCCTCCTCTTACAGAAGAACGTCGTAGAGATCTTGCAAAACAGGCAAAAGCAGAGGCAGAAGATTCTAAAGTTGGAATACGTAATGATCGTAAAAATGCCAATAATGAGATTAAAAAACTAGAAAAAGAAGGGTTATCAGAAGATTTGGCCAAAAATACAGAAGTAGACATTCAAACATTAACAGATACATACATTAAAAAAGTTGATGAAATGCTTAGTTATAAAGAAAAAGAAATTATGACAGTTTAACATTTCTGAATATAAGAACATATATAAACATTCTATGTAAATTATAAGCAAAGCGTTTCCTTATTAGAAACGCTTTTTTGTATCTTCGTCTTTTTTGAACCTATCTGGTATAATGCAAAACATTTTTTTTTGTTTATTGTTTTTTGTACATTTTGTCTTAATTTCTCAAATTAATATTAATGGTATTGTCATTGACGAAAGTTCTAACCAACCCTTGCCATTTGCTACTGTAAAAACCAGTAATTCTTCATACGCCTTAACCTCTGTTAAAGGAGAATTTGTTATACGATGTAATACCTATCCTGTTAATCTTACTATAAGTTACTTAGGGTATCAAACAAAAACTATTTTAATTACATCCAAAGATTTAGAAAAAATAGAAATAAAGCTTACTTCTAAAGAAGAAAATCTTGATACGGTAAGGCTAGATTTTCCTGAGAATATGGCTACTCGAATTATTGTAGAAGCAATACGCAGAAAAAACAAAAACAATCCCAAAAAGGCATTACGTAGTTTTAGTTATAAAAGCTATAATAAACTAAAAATCACAGAGGATAATCAAGCTCAATTAAATACTCTAGACACCACCAGTGTTGATATGGAACATCTTTTTAATAAAGCTCATTCTTTTCTTTCTGAAAAAGTAAGTTTACATCAATTTAAAAAAAATGCTGGTGAAAAAGAAACAGTTTTAGCTACTAGAATGAGCGGTTTTAAAGAACCTATCTATAATGTATTAGGTATCAAAATACAATCTAACTCTCTTTATAATGAAGATTATACAATTTTCAACAACAAATACATAGGACCACTATCAAATAGAGCCTTTAGAAATTATTATTATAAAGTTCTGGATACTGTACAGGGTAAAAAGCCTGCTTTTGTTATCCTCTTTCAACCTCGTAAATCTAAAAATTATGCAAGTTTAGAAGGAGTTCTCTATATAGATACAAAAACATTAGCAATTCAAAAGGCTATTATAGAACTACGAGGTGAACTTAATGTGATGGCAACGCATAATTTTGAATACTTTTCTGAAAAAGGAAGCTGGTTTCCAAGCAAACAAGAAATTACAATACGACCAGGAAACGGAAGGCAAAAAGTAAGCCTATTTGGAGGGCAAATTTCTGTAGGAAGATTAAGGAATGATAAAAAAGATTTTTCTGGAAATAATGACTTTTTAGTTTCTACAACAGATTTATTTGATATCAAACTAGATACTACTCAAGATATCAAACAAAGGCAAGTTACAATAAAGATAGATCCCGAAGCCAATAATAGATCAGACTCGTATTGGAATCAATACCGCACCAGCGCCATTACAAAAAAAGATTTAAACTCGTTTCAGATAATAGATAGTATTGTAAAAGCTCAAAATATAAAACGTAGAATTGATGTTATTCAAAGCTTTAATATTGGGTATTACCCTGTAAATTTTTTTAATTTTGACCTTACTTATCCTGTAAAATATAATAATTATGAAGGGTTACGATTAGGAATAGGTGGCTTAACAAACTCTAGATTCTCTAATCGATTTAGATTAGAAGGATATTTTGTTTATGGATTTAAAGATTCAAAATACAAATATGGTGTAGGAGGAGGTATGTTACTAAATAAAAATTCAAACTCATGGTTTAATATTAATTATATTGATGACATTAAAGAAGTAGGCAGTTTTCTCTATCTTACAGATAGAAGAGTATATTCTTTATTCGAGCCGCGTCTGGTAAATATAGATTTCTATTATAAGCACAGAACTTGGAGTGCTAGTTTGCAGCAGCAAATATTTCCAAAACTAATATCTGAGACCCAATTCTCTGTGAGTAATATAAACCAAACAGAAGGGTACCAATATCTAAATAAAGGCAATCTATTCTCCTCATATAAAACAGCAGAAGCTACAATTGCATTACGGTGGAGTCCTTTTAGTAAATTTCTAAAAACGCCTAACCAGTATAAAGAAATTTATGACGGATATCCAAAAATCACAGCACAATATACACAAGGTTTTAAAGGTATATTTGACAGCAATTTCTCATATAGTAAAATAGGTGTAAAAGCAGAATATATTGTTAACCGTATTAATCAATCTAAAACAAGTATTTTATTTGAAGCCGATATTGCTTATGGCAATATCCCACTTACACATTTGTACCATGCTTATCCTAATGCTCCTACAAAAGAAACAGTGTTTCAGCGATTTTCTGTAGCTGGCAGAAGAACCTTTGAAACGATGTATTTTGGTGAGTTTTTTAATGACAGATTAGCGACATTACAGGTTAAACATAGAATTAAACCCGTAAAAGTGACGAGTTGGTTTAAACCAGAGCTCGTTTTTATAACTCGTTATGCGATCGGAGATGTTAGTAACCTTGAAAATCACCAAGGGGTCAAATTTTCGTCTTTGCAACATGGCTATCAAGAATCCGGACTTGAAATCAATAAATTATTTGCTGGTTTTGGACTTAGTTTTACGTACCGCTATGGAGCTTATCATCTTCCTCGTTTTGAAGATAATATTTCAGGAAAATTTACTTTTTACCTAAAACTATAATCATAATACAATAAATTATTTTCTTTCCAGAAATACATAAATAATAGTTTCCCAATCCTTACATTTGCAGCAGAAAATAAAGGATGGAAAAATTATTCAGTTTCGGGTTTTGGAACGCACTGGCTGGAATTATACTTCGTAATAGAGCGATAATATTTCTGGCAATAATTGGGATTACGGTTTTTTTAGGTTTTCAGTGGAAAAACATGAAGTTTTCTCACTCAGAAGCTAACCTACTCCCTGATGATCATGAGGTAAATATACTATACCAAAAATTTATTGAAAAATTTGGTGAAGAAGGCAATCTAATTGTAATGGCTGTTAAAGACAGTACACTTTTTACTTCTAAAAAGCTAAAAGCATGGAATGATTTTAATAATTCATTGAAAAAATATGAGGAAATTGATCTTGTTATTTCTATAGCTGATCTTAAAACTTTAAAAAAAGAAGATAATCCTGCACGGTTTGAATTAATTCCTTTTATTAAAGATTCTAGTTATACCCAAAAACAGGTATCTAAATATGAACACGAGTTATTTAATAAGCTGCCTTTTTATGAAGGACTTGTGTATAGCAAAAAATCTAAAACTATTCAAAGTGCACTATATCTAAAAAAGGATATCGTAAACACCAAGAAGCGGAAAAAATTCATTGAAAAAGTTTTAGTTCCTTCTGTTATAGCTTTTGAGAATGAGTACAATATGGATGTCAAAGTATCTGGTATGCCGTATATCAGAACTTTAAATTCTCAAAACATAATGGATGAAATAGAAATTTTCATTCTTGCAGCACTACTGGTTACTTCATTGATTTTCTTTTTCTTTTTTAGATCTTTAAGAGCCACTTTTATATCTATGACTGCTGTAGTTATTGGAGTAATGTGGGCTTTTGGAATTTTAGGGCTTTTAGAATACGAGATAACAGTACTTACAGCTATTATACCTCCTTTGGTAATTGTAATTGGGATTCCTAATTGTATTTTCCTAATTAACAAGTACCAACAGGAAATAAAAAAGCATGGTAATAAAGCAAAATCTCTTCAACGGGTAATCACCAAAGTAGGTAATGCTACATTAATGACTAATGTAACTACTGCTTCGGGATTTGCAACCTTTGCGTTAACAGAAAGTAAATTACTTAAAGAATTTGGTATTGTTGCTTCTTTAAACATAATCGCCCTATTTATACTTTGCCTTCTGGTTATCACTATAATTTATAGTTATATGCCCCAACCCAAAGAAAGACACTTAAAACATCTGGGAAAAGGATGGATTGAGAAGTTAATGGATTGGATGGAAAAGATGGTGAAAACCAGACGAGTAACAATTTACTTTTCGTCTGTCATTATTTTAATTGTTAGTATCATTGGTATTTATACCATAAAAGTTTCTGGAAGCTTACTAGAAGATATGCCCAAATCTACTGGGTTTTATAAGGATATAGAATTTTTTGAAGAAGAATTTGATGGTGTTATGCCCTTAGAAATATTAATAGATACCAAGAGAAAGCAGGGAGTACTAAAATTACCAACACTTAAACGCATGGAAAAACTTCAGAAACTTCTAGAAGAGATTCCAGAGCTTTCAAAACCTATTTCTATAGTAAACTTAGTTAAGTATTCTAAACAGGCATTTTACAATGGTAATCCTAAATATTATCAGATACCAACCAGTCAAGAACGAAACTTTATTTTACCGTATGCAAAAAAAAGTTTTGAATCCAAAGCAGGAGTAATGGATAGCTATGTAGACTCTACAGGTCAATATGCAAGAATAACGACCTTTATGAAAGATATCGGTACAGACGAAATGGAACGTATTGAAGCTACTCTTAAGCCACAGTTAGAAAAAATATTCCCTAAAGACAGATACGATGTTTCTTTTACAGGTAAAGCTCTTATTTTTCAAAAAGGAACAAAATATCTGGTATGGAATTTATCCTTTTCCTTAGGGCTGGCAGTAATCTTGATTGCCCTTTTTATGGCCTGGATGTTTCGATCCTGGAAAATGATTGTCATATCGCTTATCCCAAACTTATTACCATTACTTATGACTGCAGGTTTGATGGGATATCTCAATGTACCTATAAAACCTTCTACTATACTAGTTTTTAGTATTGCATTTGGTATTTCTGTTGATGATACCATTCATTTTCTGGCAAAATATAGACAAGAATTGAAATCAAATCATTGGAGGATTAGGAAATCTGTTCTTGCTTCATTACGAGAAACAGGAGTAAGTATGTTCTATACCTCAACTGTTTTATTTTTTGGTTTTTCTGTATTCATGATATCTAGTTTTGGAGGAACCAAGGCACTTGGAGGCTTAGTATCAACCACCTTGTTATTTGCTATGTTAGCAAACCTTCTATTGCTTCCTTCTCTACTACTTTCTCTAGAGCGAAGCATTGCAAATAAGAAAACTCTTAAAGAACCTACTCTGAAAATTATTCCTAATGATGAAGAGTTTGAAGAAATCTTGTAATATAGATCTTATATATGGTTGGCCAGAGCAAACTATAGAAGATATGCTCAACGATTTAAAAGAAATAACACAATCAGGAATAAGACATATCACTCATTACGAACTTAACATTGCTGGAAGATCTGATTTTGCTACTCAACAAAGAAAATTAGTAGCTTCAATTTCAGAGAAAATAAAAATGTTTAACCTTGCTAAAGAATTTTTATTAAGTAAAGGGTATAGACAACGAACGGTTTATGATTGGGAGAAAGTGGAAGTATTTGAGAATAAAAAAAAATGTTTCTGAAAACTACCTATATGAAAATAACTTAAGGGATTTCTTACCCACAAATAAATCAAGTCAGACTAGCTGCATGGGAGGTCTTGGGTTTGCAGCTATTAATATGAGAATGCAGCCTTTAGATTCTAAAATTCCTTCTATTTCTTCTATGAATCATAAGTCTTTACACAAGTATTATGATGATGTACTTGCAGGAAATTTACCTATCGAAAGAGCTTTTATTCACGAAAATGAAGATGTTAAACTTGTTTGGCTTTTTCAAACATTACAAGAAATGAAAATAGACACCATCAAATATCAAAAAATATTTAATAGTTCGGTAATAGAAGATTTTAAAGAAATTTGGATTGCTCTTGAAAAAGAATCTTGGATAGAAATAAAAGCGGATGAAATAACACTTGTAAAAGAAGGTGAGTTTTATGTTCCATTAATTCAATCTCTATTAAGCAAATCTCAAGTAGATATCATTTCTAAAATACAGGTTGAACAAAAAGTATCTGTATGATTACGAAAAATGTAATAGTTTTAAAAACAGATGATAAAGAAAAAATAGCATTGTGGAAAGTATTTAATAGTGAGAAAAATATTGTAGACAATATCTTTCTCACTCACGGTACATTTTCTAATAAGAATATTTGTTTGGGTATTGCAAATTATTTTGCAAAACAAGGATATTGTTGCTATATCATGGAATGGCGAAATCACGGAAAAAGTAGTCCAACTAAAACTAGATTTAATTTTGAAACAATTGCCTTGTTTGATATAAATACGGTGTTTACATATCTATTTGAAGATTTAAAATTAAAATCCGTTCACTGCATTACCCATAGTGGTGGTGGTATTGTATTATCTATGTTTTTAATTAAAAATAATATTTATAATCATAGAATAAATAGTATTACTATGTTTGCTTGCCAAGCATTTGGAGCTGCCACCCTAAGAAAAAATAAAATCAAAATTTTGTTTAGTAAATATTTAACGCTTTTAATTGGTTATATACCAGCTAAAATAATAAATCTAGGATCTCATAATGAAAGTTATTACACAATGAAACAATGGTTTGACTGGAATTTGAAAAAGAAATTTCATAGCACAGACAAAAAATTTGATTATAAAATTAATATGGTAAATATAAAGACACCT
>CAKMZM010000070.1 GCA_929200365.1 uncultured Flavobacteriaceae bacterium
TAAGTATAGTATAAATTTATTACTTATTTGGGTGAAGTGAAGATTATTAAGTATGTTTATTATTCATTAAAAACCTAATTCTTAAGTATTCACAAATTTTTAAGGCAAAAAAAAACTCTTAATTATGAAATTAAAATTGTTAAACCTCGGCAGTGAATTAAGTAAAAAACAACAGCAAAAAATTAATGGTGGGGCTCCGAGGTTATGTCTTGACGGAAAATGCCCTTATAACTATGTATGCTGTGATTGGTTATACTGCAAATTCTATTGCTAAATTATTATTTGGAGTTAATCTCTAATAAAAACAGGTTTTTGGCTATATTTTTTATTAGGAAACCTGAATTTGATGTAAAATCACTATTATCGATACGATACTTTAATATAGCTTAGTACAGGCTGGAGGATTGTATCGATAATAGTGATTTTCTTCTGATGAAGTATTATAACAAGAAGTGTTGATGCTGTGATAGATTATTTTAACAGCAAACAATTAATTTTTAAAGAAATATCTATTTGTCTTCGTTCTGGTTTCTATAATCGAAGTAATCTATGTTTTTTTATCAGATGCTAGCGTTACTGAATCTAAAATTATGTATAAAATAATATTACATCTTGTAAAAATGAAATATATATTATGATGGTATTAAAAAAAATAGTAAATTTGTCAGACACAGACAAATTTAATGAAAAAAACTTTTGGAGAATACATCCGATGGCATAGAAAAAATAAAGGGTTTACATTAACCCAATTAGCCAAAAAATTGGGTTTGGATTATGGAAACTTAAGTAAAATGGAAAATGGAAAACGTGATTTTGACGAAAATAAACTTCCTAAATTGGCAAAAGTTTTTGATGTGAGTATTGAAGAATTAAATGACGAATATGTAAGTGATAAACTGGCAAAGCATATTTATGAAATGGACTGTTCTTCAGAATTACTTAAAGTTGCAGAAGAAAAAGCAGAATACCGCAGAATAATAAACAATAAACAATGAATATACCTTTTTTACAGATTTAAGGTATTCTATTCAGGACTAAATTGCATTTCCTACCCTGCAATCCTGTAAATCTGTTAATTTTTTACAGTTAAGATGATGGGAGAAATTCTCCTGTTATGTATAAAGAGAACATTTTAGTATGATTTGATCATTCTATTTTAAATTTTTACGAGTCGAAAACACTTATATCCGCTTCTTTTGAGAAGATAGCTCTTGGCATGCATTTGGTATTCCTAATGTATGTTTTAGCAAAGGCCGGGAACTACACTAACTTTATCTAAATCAAAGGAAACAATAAATATAAGCAGATGAAAATAGATCTAGAAAATCAAAATTTCCCACAATTTAAGTTGTCTACACATCAAGACTTAATCTTATTTCTTATTAAGAATGAATTATTGAGTACTCGATTTATGAATCAATTAAGTACGATAGGTTTTGACACTTCTTTTTTTAGTATTGAGTTGGGTACAGCAATTTTATCATTAATGGGTTTTAAAAGTAGAACCGATGCGTTATGGGAATGGTATTATAATACTGTAGATAGTTATGCGACAAAAGTTTGTCTTGAGAATCATGCCGCTATCAGAGCTGTTTCTTTTGATTTTTATATTGCATTACAAATTAAACTACATACCGAGCAAGGATAAGTAATTTTAAAGGTAGAATAGGTATACTGTAGTATTTGGATAGCCTTTTAGTTTTACTTCGCAAAGATTTATGTTAAAATTTAAAAGATTAGATTGTTATAAACAACCTTAATTAATAACTGGGTAGGTGACCTAAGGCTTCGCCTTATTAATAGTGGATTCCATTCTTCAATGAGATGGCAAATCAATTCGTTTCTGTATTCTGAAATTTTAGATATTCTTACTTGGTCTATAGAATTATGAAATTGAGAAAATAGATTAGTTTTGAAGTTACTGTTTATAGAGAAAAGAAAAAGTCAAGATGAGTTCGTAATTATAGACTAATAACCCCTGCACAAATCTTTAATCGCAAAATCTTTTTCACCGACTGTATCACTTGTTTTTTATAGATTGCATCCGTTTTCATTTCAGCAAGAATGGTATTTATAGTTTCTATTTCGTTTTGTGGCATTAGGATTAAATCACAACCAGCTTTAGAAGCGAGTAGAGGTGCATTATCCAAAATTGTAACTGCTTTCATAATATTAAGTGCATCAGAGATGATAATGCCTCTAAACCCCATTTTTTCTTTTAGTAAACCTGTAATAATTTTTCGAGAACAGCTAGAAGGTAATCCTTCGGTATCATATTCTTTATTATTTTTAATAGTAATATGTGCAACCATAATAGAGAGTACGCCATCTTCGATAATTTTTTTATAATTATCTACTTCCTGTAAAGGACCATCTATGTATACACTTTGCTTATGGGTATCTCCTTTTACTAGACCATGACCAGGAAAATGTTTTGCTGTAGCAATAATCCCGCCCTCTTGTGTACATTTTATAAACTGATTTGCTAGTTGAATTACAGTATCTTTATTACTCCCATAGCTTCTGGATTTAATCGCTTCATTATTTGAACTGATATCTAATACAGGAGCATAATTGTGATGTACCCCAATATCTCTAAGTTCTAGGTTTATAATATTTACTACAGAATCTGATTGTTTCTCATTTTTGATATCAATAGTTTTACCTACATTACGGGCACCTTTAATTCTACTAGAGAATAAACTAGGTTCAGCATCCATACTAAACAGAAGTGGGATAGTATTATTTTTTGTAGTAATAGCATTGAGTGTAGTAATATTTTCTGTGTGTTTTTTCTTATGCCCTTTTAAATATACGACACCTCCAATAGCATTTTGTAATACTAATTTTTTAATAGTAGCTTCAGATTTACCTATTTCTCCACCAGAAGTGATAATCATTTGAGCTACCTTTTGCCGATCATTTAATGTATTAAAAACAGAATCTACAGTGCATTCTAATTCAGAAGTATACTTATAAAAATCCTGCAAGTCATATTTAGGTGCTTTTTGAGCATGGCTAGTCATCGATAAAAGAACAATACAAAAAGTCAATCGAAAAAAAGGAATCATATTCTTAATAGTTCAAAGTTTTAAATACAAAATGATAAAGCCAGCAACTATAACACTATGTTAGTAAGATATTCTATCGAATAATTATGATTACTGTATAATTTTGTAGTTTTATATTTAACATTGAATAGGCACCCCATCCAGCTGTCCCCATTCGCTCCAGGATCCATCATATATCGATACATTATGATATCCTGCTAATTCTGTAGCAAGCATAATAATACATGCCGTGATTCCTGATCCACAAGTAAAGATCAGTTTTTTATCTTTAATATTAAAATCTTTTAGAATTTCTTGTAGTTCAATAGAGGATTTCATTTTACCATTGTTTAATACTTCAGTATAATGCAAATTCATTGAATTTGGAATATGCCCTCTTTTAAGATTTTTTCTGGGTTCAGGTTCTGAAGCAGCAAATCTACCAGGAGAACGTGCATCCAGTATTAGAACACTCTCTGTATTCATCTCTACAAGTACTTTTTTAGCATTAGTAACCAACTTAGGGGTATAATTAGCTTCAAAATTTCCATGGTTATATTCTTGTTGATTAGTATCTTCAATTTCACAAAGTTGCTCTGCTTTTTGCCAGGCTGGAAAACCACCATTTAATACTGCAATATTTTGATGCCCCATGGCTTTAAACATCCATCTTACTCTAGGGCTAGAGTAAATTCCTAATGTATCATATACCACTATTGTATGATGAGAATTAATACCAAGAGTTTTACAGGCTTTGGTAAAATTTTCTGGAGAAGGAAGCATATTAGGAATATTGGTGGTTGTATCAGAAAAAACATTTTTAATATCAAAAAATCGAGCACCTTTTATTTTTAGATTCGAATCTTTTGAACCATCTTGAGAGGTTATTTTTTTGATTGTAGCATCCAGAATTACTAAATCAGGGTGGTTTAAATGTTCAGAGAGCCAGTGAACAGATACAATTGGTTGTGTGATTTGTAATGTACTCATAGGGTAATGTCAAAATTAGGAAGCCATAAATTTGTCAAGCATTAAATTAGTTTGGCGAATTAGCTTTTTCTTAAAGAAATTAGTCCCACCAAGTAAAGCACCTTTCCATCCGATAGCTTGAGAAGCCCATCGATGTAGATTAAAATAATCTGTATGTTTTATAATTTTACCATCTTTAAATTCGAATTGAGCATCAATTTTATTATGAACAGATCTTCCTGTTTTGCTAAAAGTATACCATGCTTCCCAATGTGCTGATCCATTTTGATCATTTGCTTCAATGTTTGAAGATTCTACTTTCAGGTTTTTTGCATTTTGACACAGCATCTGCCACATATATTTTGCTTGTTTATTTTGCAATTTTCCAAAGGCAGGATCTTCAAAAACTATATCATCATGATAACAGGATATCATAGTTTCTGCATCACGATCGTTAAAAGCTGCATAAAATTTTTTAATGAGTTCCTTCATAATATTTTAGTATAAAAACACTATAAGAATAATTAATCTAGCTTATCTGCTAATTTCTTAAATACTTTTTTCGGATTTTTATTTTCATATAATACAGCATGTACTGCATCAATGATAGGTGTTCGCGTAGCTTTTGTGGCATCAAGCTCATATGCGGTCTTTGCAGCATAATACCCTTCGGCAATCATACTCATTTCCATCTGGGCACTTTTTACTGTATATCCTTTACCAATCATATTGCCAAACATTCGATTACGAGAGAAAATAGAATATCCAGTAACTAATAAGTCTCCCAAATAGGCAGAATCGTTAATGTTACGTTTCATTTTATGTACTTTTTTAATGAAACGTTTCATTTCGCGAATTGCATTACTCATTAATACACTCTGAAAATTGTCGCCATATCCAAGACCATGAGCAATACCTGCTGCTACAGAATAGATATTTTTGAGTACTGCAGCATATTCGGTACCGATAATATCATCACTGGTTTTACATTTGATATAATCACTACTTAAATGGTTAGCCATTATTTTGGCTTTTTCTTCATCATTAGAAGCAATAGTAAGATATGATAATCGTTCTAATGCAACTTCTTCTGCATGACATGGCCCAGTAATCACTCCAATATTATTAAAAGGGATATTATATTCGTCATGAAAATGTTCTCCTACAATAAGTCCTGTCTCTGGAACAATACCTTTTATTGCCGAAAAAATAATTTTGTCTTTTAAGGATATAGAGAGTTTATTAAGTTCACTATGTAGAAAAGCAGAAGGAATAACAAAAATCAAGTAATCTGCATAGGCAACAGTTTCATTTATATCATTGGTAAGTTTAAGTTGCTCAATTTTAAATTCGACCGAACTTAAATAATTAGGATTATGTTGTTGTCTTTTAAGATGTTCTAGAGCATAAGTGCTTCGCATATACCACCCAACTTCATTTAAGTTTTCGGTAAGCATTTTTACAATGGCAGTTGCCCAACTACCACCACCTATAACTGCAAATTTTAGATTTTTTTCCATAAAAAATATTGTGGGTTCAAAAATAGGAAAAATACAACTCAAAATAAAGATCTGATAATCAAATTATTGTGATTTTGGCACGTGTTTTGGTTAGTAGATTAATTGAAATTGAAAACACACAGTATATGAAAACGCTAAAATTGCTTTCGGTTATTTTTTTAAGTTCAATACTATTAACTTCTTGTGTTGCAGAGGTTGTTATTGAAGAAGATGTTTATGTAGAAGAACCAACAATTACTTTGAATGAATTATTAAACACCTATGAGATTTGGTATGTAGATATCGAACGTACAACGGGTAGTGGTGAGATTCCGTTTTTACAAAAAGCGTTTACAGTTTCTTTCCGAAACGGAACATTTTTTGCCAATAATAACCTAGTTGGTATGGGAAACAATGGAAATGGTTATGGGTTAGATGTTGGTTTCTATGATACTTTTAGTATGAATCTGGATATCAGCCATGATATCGACGGGACATATAAATTAATAATCAATCAATTATCAGATAATCAGATAGAAGTGTATGATAAGGTAACAAATACTAGTTATTTCTTGATTGGATATCAACGTAATAATTTTGATTATGATCGAGTATTTTATGATAATATTCATTATTTCCTGCAAGAGTATGAAGTATGGGAAAAGGTATTTACCAGTGAGTTTGGAGTATTAAATGAATTTGACAACGAAAACTATTTACAATTTTCATATTTCGGATCTGGAGAAAATTTTAAAAGTTCTCAGGATGAAAATGGAGTTCCTATTAGTGATATTTTTTATGATTATACAGGTCATTATCAGGTTAAGGATATTATTAACACTTTTGATAAGAAAACTTTAACACTTGATTACGATTATCTGGGCAATGAATTCTTTGAATTATCCGTTATCAGTGATAGTAAAATACAATTGTTCCACCCCATGTCTGATACGGTTTATCAATTTGTTGGCAGAGGATACACACAATTTAAGAATTCTGAAAAAGGGAAACTGATTCAGAATGAAAAGAAAAGAATTAAAAAAGCTGATTATATGAAGCTTTCAAAATAAAAGTAAGGTTAGCACTTAACAATATTAACTTTTTGGTTGGTTATTTAGTTGGGAATCGCTCTGCAAGGCAAGTCTTGTTTGAGCGATTTCTTTTTTAGCTTAGCTTTTAAAAGTTGAAAAGAGATTCAACATATTTTGTTTATAAAAGAAATCCCACTCTAGAGCTACTAGAGTAGGATTTTCTTAATAATTTTTAACTTAGAATTTAGTTTTTCTTCTAAGCAGACAGCAGATAATTAAATGGAAATTATCTTTTAAAAATTTTCTTCACAATAGTTTTTCTATCTATAGTAAGTTTTAAAAAGTAAACTCCTTTTTTGAGCGATTCAATATTTACTTGTTTTACGTGATTTCCTTTGTCATACACCTTTTTATGATTCGAAATAAGTATATTCCCTTCAAAATCCCGTATCAAAACAGAAACATCAGTATTCGGTTTTGTAGCAATAAAACCAATATTTAGAAATTTGTTTGATGGATTAGGAAATATAGATAATGAAATAGCATCAGCAATGATATCTTGTTTTTGATTTTTCTTTTTATGATATACGATATCAAATCGTTCTCCTCCCACAATTCCTCTTCTGTTTTTTTGAACGACATCATAAATAAAAGGTCTTCTAAAAGGTTTGTCGTTATGTAATTTAAATTGCATTTGTATAGAAAAAGATTCTTCTGGTTTTAGATGAATCCCTTTCATAACTGCTTTAGAATTATAAATCTGAATGGTGTTTTTATCAATAACTTTAATTCCTTCTCCTTCTTTTTGCCATCTTTCGAATAATTCTGGGTCCATAGTTGCAATTACGGTTCCATTTTTTAGGAAAGGATTTTCGCTTGAAGTACCGTAATTTCCATCCATAAAATACAAGTCAATAACATCTTCTTTTTTCTTGAAAACATTTCTGATATAGACATTTGTATAGTTAACATTATTAGAAGGATTTACATCATATACAGAAATGTTTTTCCAGGCGATATTATTGTTGTTTTTGGTATTGCTGTTAACTGAAGCTGTTTCTAGACCTATAGGATCAATCTGAGATTCTACTCTGGCAATCAGACAAAAATGGTGTATGTCATAATCAAAATCATTTGGATTAGGTGGATACCAAGGAATTTCAATAATAGTTTCATCTCCAGGATTGAGTGTGGGGATACTTAAAGGTATGCTGGTAATTTCATCACCATGTAATATATAAGAACCACTTGGTGTAAAAGCGTAATAATTAGACCAATGTGTTGGCCACGATAATCCTGTAGAAGCCTTAGAAAAATATACTCTTAATTTACCATCAGAAATTGGAGCACACCCTCTGTTTTTAACCCGCACATATACTCCATTGGGGCTTGTTGTCTTATACTCTGGGTTTTCATGAGTTGTACCTCCATCAACATCTTGTCTTACCCAAATATCTCTACTTGTCCACATAGGACCACTAAAAGTATTAGGTTCTATACCAGAATCAGTTACACTGTGATAAGGAGCACGATTATCTTTGATATAAAGATCACCTGTTCCATTTAATGTGAGTTGATCTCCTAGATTAATTGGTATTTCATCAAATTGTGGGGTTTCAGGTCGAGCATCATTAGTTTCTGCATAATCAAATGCTTCTTGTTTGCTAATTACCCCATCGGTATTTGCATCAGCATTTACTATCGTGCCAGAAGGGAACGCTTCATTCATTGCCGAAGTCCAATAATAAACAAATTCATCGGTATTAATAGTTGGGCCTGCCCATGATACTTCATTATGTTTTGCTGCAGTGGCAATTACCCTGTTAGGTCCAGATAGATCGTCAATAAATCCACCACTATTGCATTGCTCCATAACGATAGAGATTTTCCCCGCATTGACCTTATTTACCTCAATCGCAAATTGATCATCTGTAATTTTTTCTCCCCATAAATACAATAATGTATCCCATGCTGATGTTCCAGAACTATCTACACCGCCATGATCTGTAGTAAAAATGAATAATTCATCATCTTCATCTAAAATTCCTGAAAGCGTGTTAAAAACAGAAGTGATATTGGCTGTTGTTGCAGAAAACTGAATATCATTGTCCCCATCACCATCTAAATCAGGATTAGAATTGGTTCCATTAGAAATATCAGCCGCAGCATTAGTTCCGTCAGACATTAATGTATAAATATTTGCTTCGTCATATCCATACTTGTTAATTAAAGTACTATACACAAAAGAGCAATCATTCCAGTACCGAACATAATTACTTCCTTGATTCCATCCTCCACTGATAATAACGGCATATTTATTACTGGATGTTCCACAAGCTATAGCATTTGTTTTTGCAAAATCTAAAAAACGCTCTCTAGTTTCGATATATTTTTTAAAAATCTTCATCTCATGAATTATATCAGGAGGTGTAGTTGCTCTTTTGATCTCAAACTCACCAGAACGAATATCAAAGAATATGTATTTTGCTGGATGCTCCCAGTTTGCATAAGGAGCTTCATCAATAAAAAACAACCAAGACTCGAATTTTGAAGATACTATAGTTTTGTTGAAACTTTTGATTTTGTAATTAGGAGGAATTGGTTTTTGTAATCCATATACCCATTGGTTTCGTCCTTCGGGAATAATTTGTTTTTCCACTAGAATTTTGTAAGCTTCTTCTTGTGAAATTTGAGACCAAGCCAGAGTTGAACTCAATAAAATAAAGGTTAAAAGAAATAATTTTTTCATGATAATATATTTAAAAATTAGTAGCTATAAAGTTAGATTTTAACCTATAAAATGTAAGAGTCATTTAACGGTAAAATAATAGGTTAACACCTATAAAGAAGTGAGGTAATACCTCAAGATGAAGAAATGAGAAAATCAATTGTTTCTTTTTTGAAAACCAAAAGAGAAAATTTGATTAAATTTAGTCTCATAAATAAAAAAATAACTAAAAACAGTACTGTGAGAAGAGTAAATAATATTTTCATTATAAAAACCCAGTATCTTTACCTTTTCAAAAAAGTAACTTATATATGGCAACAGCAATATTAGATTTCGGAATTAAGGAAGCGTTACAGCAATTAGGTGTTTCTGAACATAATAAAGGAACTTCAACTGGGTCAAACTGGCTCCCTTCAAAAAAAATGATTTCATCATATTCACCTGTAGATGGAGAATTGATAGGTAAAGTAGAAACCACTACAGCCGAAGATTATGAAAAAGTAATACAAACGGCAACCGAAGCATTTAAAATCTGGAAAATAATGCCAGCCCCACAACGTGGAGAAATCGTAAGACAGTTTGGAGAAGCATTACGAGAATTAAAAGAACCTCTAGGGAAATTGGTTTCTTATGAAATGGGAAAATCATACCAAGAAGGTTTAGGTGAAGTGCAAGAGATGATTGATATCTGCGATTTTGCCGTAGGATTATCCCGACAGTTACATGGTTTGACAATGCATTCAGAGCGCCCTGGTCATAGAATGTATGAGCAATATCATCCACTTGGGATTGTAGGAATTATCTCGGCATTTAATTTTCCTGTAGCTGTATGGGCATGGAATACTGCATTGGCTTGGATTTGTGGCGATGTATGTGTATGGAAACCTAGTGAAAAAACACCTCTTTGCGGAATAGCATGTCAAAATATTATTGCCAAAGTTTTAAAAGATAATAACTTGCCAGAAGGAATTTCTTGCTTGATTAATGGAGATTACAAAGTAGGAGAGATGATGACAACAGACAAAAGAGTTCCTTTAATTTCTGCTACAGGTTCTACCAGAATGGGCAAAACTGTAGCAGCAACTGTGGGACAACGCCTTGGGAAATCACTTTTAGAACTGGGAGGAAACAATGCAATTATCGTTACACCTGATGCAGATATCAAAATGACAGTAATTGGAGCTGTGTTTGGTGCTGTAGGAACTGCAGGTCAACGATGTACCTCGACACGACGCTTGATTATTCATGAATCTATTTATGATAAAGTAAAAAATGCAATAGTAGATGCCTATCAACAATTAAGAATCGGTAATCCTCTGGATGAAAATAATCATGTAGGACCATTAATAGATGCAGATGCAGTGAAAGGTTACCAAAATGCATTACAGAAAGTGGTAGAAGAAGGAGGGAATATTGTGGTAGAAGGAGCTGTGCTCTCTGGAGAAGGTTATGAGAGTGGCTGTTATGTAAAACCAGCAATTGCAGAGGCAGATAATTCGTTTGAAATTGTACAGCATGAAACTTTTGCACCAGTATTGTACCTATTAAAGTATAGTGGTGATGTAGAAAATGCTATCGAAACTCAAAATGGAGTAGCACAAGGATTATCGTCTGCAATTATGACAAATAACCTACAAGAAGCAGAACGTTTTCTATCACATGCAGGATCAGATTGTGGAATTGCTAATGTAAATATCGGAACCTCTGGTGCCGAGATTGGTGGTGCATTTGGTGGAGAAAAAGAAACAGGTGGTGGTCGAGAATCAGGATCAGATGCCTGGAAAATTTATATGCGACGTCAAACCAATACTATAAATTATACTACAGAATTGCCATTAGCTCAAGGAATCAAATTCGATTTATAACTTCATAATTTTGTAAAGAATAAAAAAGTGTCCCATTGTTGGGATGCTTTTTTTGAATTGCATAGTTATTTATGAAAAAAACAAAATTAGGGTGAATATCGTTATACATGACCTAGAAATAGTGATTAAAGACACCTATTGATAGCATATTTTTGATACATGATATTATACAGTAGTTAAGATAAACAAAATGAGATATACTCTATTTATAAGTAATCTAATAATTGTAACTGAAAATATTAACCATGTTATTATTAAAGATTTAGAGGTTTTATTAAACAAAAAAACTCTAAATTCCCTAAATTTTAAGAAAAAATTGAAAAATTTAAGCTAATTTAGAGAATCACTCATAAATCAGCTTAAAAAATGAAAACAGTATTACTCAATCTCAAACGTTATGTTTGGGCGGTTTCTCTCGTGGGAATCATTACTTCACTAAATGCGCAACAGCTTAAAAAACAAGCAGATCAACAAACAAGTCATAAAGGACATTCTCTTTACAAACAATCTAAAATTTATGATAATAAATACGGTTCTAGATCTGATGTAAAAAAAGTTGGTGACAAAGCGTTAGAAAGAATGAAGTGGGAATTTGAAAGACTTAAAGATCCAAACACTAATGAAATTCCTTATAGAATTAGAGACAGAGAAATAAATTTCTCTAACAAGATTGCAGAAGGAAATGATTCTAAACAAGCCATTGCCAATGCTACAAAATCAAGTCGTTTTTCATATTGGGAAAACAGAGGCCCTTATAATGTAGGAGGCAGAACCAGAGCCTTAGCTATTGATCGTACAAACGAGAATATAATTCTTGCTGGAGGGGTTTCTGGGGGACTATGGCGCTCTACCAATGGTGGAGAATCATGGAAAAAAGTAACCTCTCGTAGGCAATCACCTAGTATTACCTGTATTGTACAAGACCCTAGACTTGGTAAACATAATATATGGTATTATGGGTCAGGAGAACGTTTTGGTAACTCAGCAAGAGCACAAGGTGCTTTTTTTCAAGGAACTGGAATTTATAAATCTACCAATGGAGGAAGAACCTGGAGGCTTCTTGAAGCTACGAATGATAATGACGTAAAAGAATTTTCTCCCTTTGATTTAATTAACTCTATTGTAATTAACCCAGTTAATGGAGATATTATTGTGGGTACTTTTAATGGAGTACATAAATCTAAAGATGGCGGAAACTCATTTGAAGAGGTGTTAACTGGAGGTTTTGATAATACAGCAGAAGTAGCAATTACAACTACGGGACAGATTTATGCTACTATAGATTCTGGAGGAGATCCTAATAATGGGTATTTTACATCTACAAATGGAGATGTTGACACCTGGACAGAAATATCACCAGAGCTTTTACCAGCAAATTATGGTAGAACCGTTATGGGTATAGACCCTTCTAATGAGAATATTATTTACTTTTTTACTCATAACCTAAGTGATGGGGGAACAGCATTTTTATTTAAATACAATGCAGCAGCAGTTACACCAGAAGACACTTGGACAGATTTTAGTGCTAATTTACCAATTGCCATTGGTGGTCCTGTAGGAAATCTAAATCTTCAGGGAGGATATAATATGACCGTTAAAGTTAGTCCAGCAGATCCCAATTTAATGTTTATAGGGGGAACTAATTTATACAGATCTACAACAGGATTTACTACCCCAGCAGAACAAGAAAGCTGGATTGCAGGATATTCTCCATTAAACGATATAAGTGTATATCCTGATCAACATCCTGATCATCATGCTTTATTCTTTTACCCATCTAACCCCAACAAAGTATTATCTGGCAATGATGGAGGAGTGTTTGTAACCGAAGATATTACTACTTCAATAGCTGCCGCAGAACCTGTAGACTGGGTTTCTTTAAATAACGGATATATAACCACACAACCATATCATGTATCTTTTGATCCAGAACCCAATAGCGACGATTTACTAGCAGGTTTTCAGGATAATGGTACTTGGTTTACATCATCTACAAATCCTGTAGAGTCATGGATAGAAGATTTTAGTGGTGATGGTTCTTATAGTGCAATCGCAGATAACGGAAGAACAAGATATGTATCTTCTCAGTTTGGAAATATATATAGACTTAATTTTGATGAAGTTGGAGAATTTCAATCCTATACCAGAGTAAGGCCAGCAGGAGCAAATAACTTTGCTTTTATTGCACCTTTTATCTTAGATCCAAATAATGATAATATTATGTATTTACCAGCAGGAAATAGAATATGGAGAAATAATAACTTAGATGAAATTCCTCTTTTCTCAAATGCATTTGCAACCGTAAATTGGGTGAACCTTCCAAATACAGATACTCCAGTAGGAACTTCAATATCTTCTTTAGATATTTCTAAATACCCAGTGGCAAATAAACTATATTATGGCACTAATGTAGGGGGTATCTATAGAATGGATAATGCCAATTTGGATAATCAAGAAGTAGTAGATATTTCTACAGGAAAAGGATTACCAGAAGGGTTTGTAAATGATATCAATGTTGATCCATCTAATTCCGATAGAGTTATTGCTACATTCTCAAATTATGGGGTAATAAGTATATTTTTAACAATTAACGGAGGAGATACCTGGACTAATATTAGTGGCAACTTAGAAGAAAATGCTGATGGATCAGGAAACGGGCCATCAGTAAGAAGTACTGCATTTTTTGGAAGCAGCCAAGGATTCTTTGGTTCTAAATTACAAACGGTATATGCAGCAACAAGTACTGGATTATATTATACTAATAGATTGAATGGAGAAAGCACTCACTGGATTAGAGAACCATTTACTATCGGTAATGCAGTAACCAATGAGGTAAAAACTCGTAAAGATGGATTTATAGCAGTAGCTGCTCATGGTAGCGGATTATACAGTGCAAGATTTCCTGTATTTAATGAATTACCAGAACCTTCATTAAGTGTTACTTACTTACTAGATGACCTTCTTGTAGCAGAAAACAATGAAGAGGTAGAAATTGATGTAACAGATTTATTTGTTCATTCTAACGGAAACCCAATAGATATAGAATTTACTAATTCTAATCCAGAATTAGTAGCAGCTACATTAGAAGAAAATACAATCACTCTTTCTTTTGCTCCTAATAGTTTGGGTAAGGCAACAATTGGACTTATAGCTAGCTCGGGAGATGAACAAGTTGCAGAAGGATTTACAGTATCTGTAACCGAGCTTGCAGTTTATGAGCAAATAGCTGGTGCTACATCATCATTACCATCTCAATTCTTTGTAGATTTTGGTGGTCTGGCACAATCTGCAGATGACTTCACTATTCCTGTAGGAAATACATGGACGTTAGAGAGAATTGTAGCTTTTGGTGGAGCTAATAACTCGCCAGCATTAACCAATGCAACTATTGTAATATATAGTGATAATGCAGGAGTTCCTGGTGATGAGGTTTATAATAGCGGAGAGATAATTCCAATTTCTAATCCAACAGATACAAACTTAAATTTAATGCTTCCTAAAAGAGTAACATTAGAAAGTGGTAACTATTGGCTATCCGTTTATGTGAATTTGCCGTTTAATCCAGAAGAAACACAATGGTTTTGGTCTTCACAAAATGGAGGGATTGGTCAGGAACCACATTTTAAAGATAATTTAGACCTATTTGGTACTGGAGCAACAGATTGGACACCAGTTTCAGTTGTATTTGGTAGAAACCCTCTTGATCAGATATTTCAGATTTATGGAATGATAGATGATGGTGGTGCAGGTGAACCTCAATTTTCGGTAGGTTCTTTGGCAATAATAGAAATGTCAAAAAACATTATAGCTTCACCAAATCCATCTAATGAGATGTTCTCTTTTAATTTTAAAGATACAGTATTAAAATCTAATGGAAATACTTCTAGATCAATCGAGATTTTCGATGCTATAGGTAATAAGTTGTTTTCAAATAGTAATATTGGTGATAATACAACTTGGGATGCTTCAAATGCAAAATCTGGATTGTATTTTGCAAGAATTACAGAAGATGGAAATCAAAGTACTCTTAAACTTATTAAAAAATAAGTTGCAATAGTGATAAACTTAAAAGGAGTTGAAATTTTCAACTCCTTTTTTTATTTTTATACAATGGATAAAATACTATATATATTAATAGTAGTTGGTTTATTTTCTTGCAAATCAAATAGTATTGCTCAGGAAAAGGAAACCGAAAAAACAAAGTCTAAATCTAGAATAGAAAAACCAAAATTTACTGATCTTCGCGATAATACGATTGATCCTAATACAGTGCATTTGATTGCTGTAATACAAAATGTAACTAAAAATGTATATATCTGTGAAAAGAGATTTAAAACGGCTACTACAGTAAAAGTAAAACAAGTTATAAATTCTGGTTCGAGTATTTTGAATATGATTTCTCCTGGGCAGGAGATTACTTTTGGTTTTATGAATTCGCCAGCAAATGATTTTGATATTTTAAAACAACGCATCAGTAAGGATAAAGAAGTTTCTTTTAAAATTATAGAAAACCTATGTCCTGATATGAGTAAAACGGTATATGAAGTTATTGGGTTTAAAATTAAAGATTAGGTAGTCGATCCTTAAAAAAGACATTTTTATAGCGAATTGAAAAAAGTTTAAACCACTTCAATTTTAAAATAAAAGATAAGTTCCCATTGATAATCTTCATTATG
>CAKMZM010000071.1:0-5182 GCA_929200365.1 uncultured Flavobacteriaceae bacterium
AATTCGCTTCTAGAAAATTATCTGTTGCCTATTTTAGTAAAATATTTGCATTTATATTTCGTGAAAACATTTTAAAAAATGCGTGTCTCCTATATCAAAATTGTTGTTTTCCAACTTTTTAAATGAGTTCAATGAGTGTCAAATAAAAATAATTATCAAACTTAAATTATTACCATAAGAAAATGTTTTTTAAAAGTATAATATCAGAATTCAAATAATTTAGTTAATATTATACTCCTAAAAAAACGATTTTCACATGAATACTCTAGAAATAAAAAAACAGAATGCTTCAAAAGACATAAGTACAATTAGTGATTTAGAAATAGCAAAAAAGATACAGCTAAAACACATAAGTACAATAGCCGAAAAACTGGGATTAAACTCAGATGATATTGAAATGTACGGCAAATATAAAGCCAAATTACCACATTCTGTTATTGATAAAGACAAAGCAAGTAAAAGTAATCTGATCCTCGTTACTGCTATTTCTCCAACACCTGCTGGTGAAGGAAAAACTACAATGTCTATTGGTTTATCTGAAGGTTTAAATCAACTCGGAAAACAAACCACAGTAGTTTTAAGAGAACCATCATTAGGACCTGTTTTTGGGATCAAAGGAGGAGCAACAGGAGGTGGTTATTCACAAGTACTCCCTATGGAAGATATTAATCTGCATTTTACAGGTGATTTTTCTGCTATCGAAAAAGCTCACAATTTACTCTCTGCTGTTGTTGACAATAACATCCAAAGTAAAACAAATTCACTAGGCATAGATGCCAGAACAGTTACCTGGAAAAGAGTAATGGATATGAATGACAGAGCACTACGACATATTGTAGTAGGTTTGGGAGGGACAACATCAGGAATTCCCAGAGAAACAGGTTTCGATATTACGGCTGCATCAGAAATCATGGCAATCCTATGCCTGGCAGATGATTTAGAAAACCTAAAAGAGCGATTAGGTAATATTTTTATTGGCTATACTTTTGATAAAAAACCAATCTATGCCAAAGATTTAAAAGTCGAAGGTGCGATGGCAGCACTTCTTAAAGATGCTGTTAAACCAAATCTAGTACAAACCATAGAAGGCAATCCCGCAATTATTCACGGAGGTCCCTTTGCGAATATAGCACAAGGTACCAATTCTGTAATTGCTACTCGAATGGGAATGTCGCTTTCTGATTATACTGTAACTGAAGCAGGTTTTGGTGCAGATTTAGGTGCAGAGAAATTTTTAGATATTAAGTGTCAAAGTGCAGGAATATCACCAAAAGCAATTGTAATCACTACTACAATACGAGCATTAAAGTATCACGGAGGAGCAGATTTAAAATCGTTGACAGACCCTAATGTAGAAGCTCTTAAAAATGGAATACCAAATCTTGAAAAACACTTAGAAAACGTAAAACAGTTTGGGATCACTCCTGTTATTGCTATTAACAGGTTTGTATCTGATAGCGATGAAGAAATTGCTGCTATCCAAGAATTTGCAAAAAAGAATAACGTAAGAGTTGCCTTAGCCGAAGTATGGGCCAAAGGAGGAAAAGGTGCCTTAGAACTAGCAAAACATGTTGTAGAGATTATAGAATCTGGTGAGTCAAACTTTACCCCTTTATACGATTGGGAAACAGATGTAACCTCAAAAATTGAAACCATTGCTACAAAAATATATGGTGCAAATCGTGTTGATTATACGGCAAAAGCCAAGAAGAATCTAAGAACAATTGCAGCATTAGGACTAGAAAACCTTCCAGTTTGTATTGCCAAAACTCAAAAATCGCTATCTGATAATCCCAAATTAATCGGTCGTCCTGAAAATTTCACAATAACGATTAGAGAAATAGAAATAGCTGCAGGTGCAGGATTCTTAGTGCCTATTACTGGAGATATGATGAGAATGCCAGGTCTTCCTGCACATCCCGCATCAGAAAATATCAATATTGATAATGATGGCAATATTACAGGGTTATTTTAAATAACAAACACCAATAAATTTGCTCTTTTTCATTATAGTTAATATTCGATATAATATGATTATTTCTATTAACTTTGTGTAAATAGCTCTTTATTAATTAATGGTTCGTTCGTATGGCAATTAGAAATTATGAAGGCAAGAAATATGAAATAGATGCAGTGAATAAAACATTAGATTCACTTACTATTGAAGAAGCATTGCAAATAAATATCAACAATACTCCCTTTACAGTGTCTATGAGAACACCAGGAGAGGATATGAACTTAATCCGAGGGATGCTTCACTCTGAAGATATTATTAAAAACATAAACTTTACCCCAGATATCGTTTTAAAAAAGGAAAATGATAATGGTATTGTAACTGTAGTAAATCTCACAATACCCGAAGAAGAATTAGGTGACGGGTATTTAAACAGCAGAAGTTTATTATCTGTCTCTTCTTGTGGCATTTGTGGGCGAACAGAGCTCGGAGACTTATCCTTTATCGGAAAAACCATTGATGATACCCAAATTATTGATGTAGATCTTATTGATCATTTATTTACAAAAATGAACACTTTACAACATAACTTTAATCAATCTGGAGGTGCACATGCTGCTGCTGCATTTACTATTACTGGAGAACTACTATGCTCAATGGAGGATATTGGCCGTCATAATGCTGTAGATAAAGTTATTGGTAAACTAATTCTATTAAACAAACTGGATCAGGCAAAAATAATTACTGTGAGTGGGCGTGTTTCTTATGAAATTGTAGTTAAATGCTTTAAAGCAAAAATTCCATTTTTAATGGCCGTTTCTGCTCCATCATCTTTAGCTGTAGATTACTCTAAAGAACTAGGGATTACACTATTAGCATTTTGTCGTAACCATAGAGCAACCTGCTACTCTAATCCTCACCGAACCAAAACAAGTAAACGATTTCCAAAAATCGATATAAAAGCAAGTTAAAAGAAATATAATGTCAGATAATTTAAGTGAATTATTAGGTAGAAAAAAAGTAGATCAAAGCCTCTTCAATACAATGGGAGAGTTAGCAGAACCTACAGGAGTGCCAAGTGAGGAAGAATTAGCTAAATTAGCTGATGATTTTTTGATTGGAAAAGCAAATACATACGGTACAGCTAGTTTTTATGACTTTTTAAAACCCGAAAACAAAGGCAAAAAAGTATATGCCTGTAATGGAACCGCATGTGTTTGTGCTGGTACACAAAATTCTGTAAATAAGTTACTTACAGAATATTTTAAAGAAGATGAAATTGGACACATGACCTGTTTGGGAAGATGTCATGAAAATAGTGCATTTCACTATAATGGAAAAAATTATTCTGGAGATGCACTCCAAAATCTTGATAATATCATTAACTCAAAAAATGAGCTAAATCAAGATAACTATAATGTAAAAGCTAGTGGAAAAGCAATACTTACTCTGCCATTTACCTCTATTTCTGATTTTTACAAACCATTTATAGGTGCACTTAAAAAAGATTCTGCAAAAATATTAGAAGAAATTAAAACTTCAAATGTTCGTGGTCGTGGTGGTGCTGGTTTCCCTATGGGATTAAAATTAGAATTTTGCAGAAATGTAGAAAACACTACAAAATTTATCATTTGTAATGCCGATGAAGGTGATCCTGGTGCTTTTTCAGACCGATATTTATTAGAACATCAGCCACATTCGGTACTATTCGGGATGCTTATTTCTGGATATGTCACACATGCTAATTATGGGATTGTGTATATACGAGCAGAATATCCTGAAGCTGTAAAAATCGTACAAGATGCTATTGATGATCTTCGAAATGAAGGATTGATAGGTAATAATATTCATAATAGTGGGTTTAACTTTGATTTCAAAATTATACAAGCGCAAGGGTCATACATTTGTGGAGAAGAGACTGCGCTTATCAACTCTATAGAAGGGCAACGACCAGAGGTTCGTGTTCGTCCGCCCTATCCTGCTCAAAAAGGTTTATTTAATAAGCCAACCGTAGTTAATAATGTAGAAACGCTAGCCGCTTTGCACTATATCATTAGCAATGGAGGAAATGCCTGGAAACAAATTGGAACCGAGCGCTCTTCTGGAACAAAGCTAGTCTCTTTAGATAGCTTTTTTAACAAACCTGGTCTATATGAAGTAGAAATGGGAACACCTCTTTCTATTGTTATTAATGACTTGGGAGGTGGATTTAAATCTGAAGTTAAAGCACTTCAGATCGGTGGTCCTCTTGGCGGAGTAGTACCTGTTTCAAAAATTAATGAGTTAACTATAGATTTTGAATCCTTTTCAAAAGAAGGTTTTTTACTTGGTCATGCGTCCATTATTTGCATTCCTGAAAACTTTCCGATGATGAAATTTATAGAACACCTTTTTGATTTTGCTGCCTATGAAAGTTGTGGAAAATGTTTTCCCTGTAGATTAGGAACAAAACGCGGACATGAACTTTCTGCTAAAGCATTACATTCTGACTACAAAATAGATCAAAAATTGTTCTCAGACCTTTTAACTACCCTTGAACAAGGGTCTTTATGTGCACACGGAGGAGGTATCCCATTACCCATCCGAAATACATTACATTATTTTGAAGATGAATTAAAAACATACTTCAACTAAATATTTGATACCATGAAATCAGCCATTACTATTACGTTTATACCAACCAAAATACTCAGTGGCGAATTCCATCTGACCATTAAAAAACAATAAAAAACGAACAGATGAAAACAGCATATATAGATAATCAGGCTTTTGAAATAGTTGAAGGAGAAACCATGCTCTCTTTTATAAGAAGATATAAAGAAAGAAACCTTGTTCCGACCTTATGTGATGCACCAAACTTAGACCCCTTTGGTTCTTGCCGTGTATGTAGTGTAGAAGTAGCACTAGAAGAAAACGGAGCTGTTAAAACGATGGCTTCTTGTCATACTCCTATAGCAGAAGGGCAATATATATACACAAATTCTGAATCAGTAAAAGAATTACGAAAAAATATAGTTGAACTGGTATTAACAGATCATCCTCTTGATTGCTTAACCTGTGAAGTAAATGGAAATTGTGAATTACAAACAGTTGCCGCCCAGGTAGGAATCAGAGAAGTACGATACCCAGAGGGAGATAATCACTTGCATAAAACCAAAGATTTGAGTCACCCCTATATGACTTCAGATTTATCTAAATGTATTAACTGTTATCGATGTGTACGAGCCT
>CAKMZM010000071.1:5282-12951 GCA_929200365.1 uncultured Flavobacteriaceae bacterium
TATATGACTTCAGATTTATCTAAATGTATTAACTGTTATCGATGTGTACGAGCCTGTGATGAAGTACAGGGGCAATTTGTGTTAAGCATGTCTGGTCGAGGTTTTGATTCTTCAATTATTAAAGGATTAGATCAATCTTTTATGGATTCTGATTGTGTAAGCTGTGGTGCTTGTTCTCAAGCATGCCCAACTTCTGCTATTTCAGACGTTTTTCAATCAAAAGCCATTAAAGCAACCGATACAACAAGAACTATTTGTACCTATTGTGGTGTAGGGTGCAACCTTGAAGTCGCTACAAGCAATGGAGAAATACTAAGCATACAAGCTCCTTATGACGCCGAAGTAAATCAGGGGCACACCTGTTTAAAAGGTCGGTATGCATTTAAATTTTATGATCACCCAGAGCGCTTAAACTCTCCTATGATCAAAAGAAATGGGACATTTGAAAAGGTGAGCTGGGATGAAGTATATGAATATATTGCTTCTAAATTGTCTTCTTATAAAAATGAATTTGGCTCTGATTCTATGGCAGGGATTTCTTCTTCACGATGTACCAATGAAGAGAATTATTTAATGCAAAAATTCTTTAGAGCTGTAATACAAACTAACAATATTGATGGTTGTGCACGAGTATGCCACTCGCCTACTGCTTTAGGAATGCAACGCACATACGGTACTGGGGCAGCTACAAACTCTATCGATGATTTAAAAGATACAAACTGTACTATGGTTATTGGAGCTAACCCTACTGATGCCCACCCTGTTACAGGAGCTAAATTAAAGCAGTTTGCCATGAAGAGTGACAATGTATCTATTGTTATTGATCCAAGACGTACTGAATTGGCTAAATATGCAACACACCACTTAGCATTACGACCAGGAACTAATGTAGCTGTTCTTAATATGATGATGTATTATATCATCACCGAAGGATTGGCAGATGTTTCTTTTATCGAAAGCAGAACTGAAGGGTTTGAAGAGTATAAAAAAGAAATTCTTTCGATAAACATAGACAAGCTAGAAGCCGTTTCTGGTGTAGATCGTAGCCAGGTGCGTGAAGCAGCTATTGCCTATGCTTCTGCTCCAAACGCTATGTCTTTTCATGGATTAGGAGTAACAGAGCATTCTCAAGGAACATTTACTGTAATGCAAATAGCAGATTTAGCTTTACTTACAGGAAATATCGGTAGACGTGGTGTTGGCGTAAACCCATTACGTGGTCAGAATAATGTGCAAGGTTCTGCAGATATGGGGGTACAACCACATCAGGGAGCAGGATATCTTGACATTACAAATGATCAGGTTAATAAAACATATAACGAGTTTTATGGTGTTAATGTACCTATGAACATAGGATACAAAATACCTGAAATGTTTGATGCCGCTCTGGCAGGAGATCTAAAAGCTATTTGGATTATAGGAGAAGATGTAGTGCAAACAGATCCTAACACACAAAAAGTTATTAAAGCACTTCAAGCTACAGATCTGGTAATTGTACAGGAACTATTCATGACCGAAACTGCAAAATATGCAGATGTTATATTACCTGGAGCATCATTCTTAGAGAAAAGTGGAACGTTTACTAATGGAGAACGACGTGTGCAAGCAGTACATAAAGTTGTTGATCCTATTGAAGGTTCTAAACCTGATGGGCAAATTATTGTAGACATCATGAATAAAATGGGATATGCACAACCAGATTATACTCCTGATGGAATGCTGGAAGAGATATCTCAAATTGTTCCTTTCTTTGCTGGAATTAAATGGGATAGATTAGGTGAAAACGGATTACAATGGCCTGTTGCAAAAGATGGTACAGATACGCAAATTCTTCATAAAACAGATTTTAAACGTGGAAAAGGACTATTTGAGTTTAATTCATGGGAAGAAACCAAAGAATTAACTTCACACGCCAAAGATTATCCATATATTTTAACAACAAACAGGGAATTAGAGCACTATAATTGTGGTGCAATGACTCGTAGAACAGCTAATGAACAAATATTATCAGATGACTATTTAATGATTCATCCCGAGGATGCTCAAGAAAACTTAGTGAATGAAGGTGATTATGTCTGTCTAGAATCTCCGAGAGGGAAAGTAGATGTAAAAGCAAGAGTTACAGATGAAGTTAAAAAAGGCGTGTTGAGTACTACTTTTCATTTCCCCGAAATTATGATTAATAATTTAACTGGAGATATTCATGATTCTGAAGCAATGTGTCCAGAATACAAGGTTGTTGCTGTAAGGATAAGAAAAAGTAAAGGTAAATTTAAACCACAGTTAAGCTAGTTAAGAGATTTTCAATTCACCAGATAATTTTGTGCACATAAAAGCAAGTGATTACTCGATAGTTTAAAAATACTTTTAAACAGCCAGACAAGTCTTGTGTTTTTAGCTATAAAATTTTAGTACATGGCAAAAATTAACTGTGAATAGTAATACGCCTAATAATTTTATAGTTTATCAAGACCTCACAGGTCTTAGGGACCTGTGAGGTCTGTAAAACAACAATTCGGCAATATTCTGATAATTAACTACTTAAATGTTTTTTCTGATTTTTTGTCATGTACTTAGCTATAAAATATAATATTTTGGTTTGTTTTGTTTTTTCTGAACGTATACTTTCGCAATACCGATCAAAAAATAGTCGGGTTTTAGATGTACTATTGTAGTGTTCAAAAAGCAAATTATGTCTGAAAACATAAAAGATTCATATCAGCATAGAATTTCTAAAGCTATTACTTTTATAGAAGATAATCTGAAGAGTGTGCTTACTCTAGATCGTATTGCACAGGAAGCGTGTTACTCTAAATATCATTTTATTCGTCTTTTTGCAGCAGTTACAGGAGAAACAGTAGTAAACTATGTAAGAAAACGAAGAGTATCTGAATCTGCTCATGAGTTAATTCTTACTCAACAACCTATTGTAGCTATTGCAGAACGTTATCAGTTTGATTCTCAACAAGCATATACGCGAGCCTTTCAATCTGTTTTTAAGACAAGCCCTGGGAAATATCGAAAAAAAGGGCATCGATTTGTAGCTTTTGAACGGTATACTTTATCACCAACAGATATCAATAAACTACAAAACGATTTTGTTTCTATGGAGCCAAAAATTATCACGATCACCGACAGAAAATTAATAGGGATGCAAATAAAAACCTCTCTAGCTAATGATACCACTTCACAAATGTGGCAACAATTTATGCCGAGAAGATTTGAAATTAAAAACAATAAAAATACGGGGTATTATTCTGTACAGACCTTTGATGAGGACATCACTTTTAATACTTTTACAGAAGATGTGGTATTCGAAAAATGGGCTGCCGTCGAAGTCACAGATTTTGATCATATTCCAGAAGGTATGACTTCTTATGTACTACCAGGTGGTAAATATGCTATATTTATACATAAAGGTCCTGTAGATACTTTTAATAAGACAATGGATTATATACACGGAAAATGGCTTCCCAATTCTGGGTATGAATTAGATCAAAGAAATCATTTTGCCATTATGGGAGATAAATATCATGGCCCACATCACCCAAAATCTGAAGAAGAAATCTGGGTTCCCATTCAATAATACATCTAACCAGAAATTTTAATATGTGAATGAAGAGGGTATTTATATTTTCTCCAGAAAAGGAAATACCTTATCTCTATAACTAACGCCTATAGGAATCTCTACAGTATCAATATCAATATCGTTTGTTGTAAAAGCTGTTACTTTTTTTAGATTAATAATATAAGATCGGTGTGTTCTTAAGAATTCTTTGTCTGCTAATTCGAGTTCTATATCACCGATTTTATACTTCGCCACAATACATTTCTTATCGGTATGTATTTTTATATAATCTTTTAGGCTTTCAATGTATAAAATGGTATTTAAATGTATTTTGTGATGCTTATTACGAATATATGGGTTTTCACTTGTTAATGCATTAGCAGGTGCTTCTGTGTCTCTCTGTATTCCGTTTTTTATTCTGAAATAACGCTCTACCGCTTTAAAAAACCGATCAAAAGTTACAGGTTTCAAAATATAATCTACTATATCCAGATCATATCCTTCTAATGCATAATCCCTATACGCCGTTGTTAAAATAGTGCTGGGAGGATGTTTTATTGTTTTTAAAAGATCTATCCCTGTAACCGAAGGCATTTTTACATCCAAAAAAAGTAAATCAATGGTTTCATTATTAAGAATTTCAAATGCTTTTAATGCATTATTACAAGAAGCTACTACTTCTAAAGATTCTATTTGAGAAATATGCTTTTCTATAAGTCTTGCAGCTAAAGGTTCGTCATCTACAATCAAACACCTTATCTTTGTTCTACTTGTATTCATATTTCAATTTCTAACGTTACGATAAATACATCTTCTTTTTCATCAATATTAAGGACATAACCATTGGGATAAATCAAATCCAATTGTTGCTTGATGTTATTAAGTCCGATAGATTCCTTGACTCCTTCTTGTGCGAAGTTTACAATAGAATTAGCGACTACAAAGGTAAAAATAGTGTTTTGATAACGAATAGAGATATCAATTTTTGGAGATCCACTATCCTCCCCTGCTCCGTGCTTAAAGGCATTTTCTACCAATGGAAGCAATATAAGCGGGGCTATTTCAATATCCTTCTCTAATGATGTATTAAATGTTACCTGTAAACGATCATCATATCGTAGTTTTTCGAGAGCAATATAATTTTCTAAAAAAGAAATTTCGTTTGTAACTGAAACAAATTTAGTATTACATCTATATAATACATAATCTAATATCTCTGATAACTTACTTATGGATTCTGGAGTTTTTGGAGAATTATCCAAAGACAACATATAGATATTATTAAGTGTATTAAATAGAAAATGAGGATGTAGTTGGGTCTTAAGCATTTTTAACTCTGCTCCTACTTTCTCTTTTTCTAATAATAAGTTTTGTTGTTTCACTTTAGAAATATCAACTATAAACCGAACTGCCAGAAAAATTAGTGCAGCTATATAAATACTAGGGAAATAATGGGCTATTAAGAATTTTGCATCCAGAAAAATCTCTGCTATTGATTCTTGAGTAAATGGAGGCACTCTTACCAAAGGTTCTGCCACATGAACTACCAATACTCTACTTAATGCACTAAAAATGTATACACTAAAAATAATTAGAACCGTAAAACTCACATATCTTTTTGTGTAAATAAATTTGGGAACCAAAACGTATGCTAAAGAATAAGAAGCCAATATCTGAGGAATCATAATACAAATCTTATACACCAAAGAAGCGACCATTGTATGATTTTCTTCAAAATCATCTCTAACCATAAAAAATAATAAAACAACTAACCAGAAGGTAATATGAAAAGATAATCTTGACTGTTTGAAACCTTCCTTTATTTTTTTAAAATTCATAATCTAAATACGCTGTTATGCATGATTCTTTCTCAAAAAAAGAAATTATTTATTTTACTTCAAAGTACTACTTTTTTTGAGGAGATTCTTTACTATAGATTTTACTGTTTTTGATATAGAAATTTGGCGGCAGATGCTCCCATTTTTCGATGATTATGACCAATATTGGGTATTATTTTCAATTCCCAATTAAAATCGAGATTCATCTTCTTTGCTTTTGTTTTTGCCTCATTAAAAAAGAATTTCCCTCTTTCTAATCTATGCTTTCCTTGTTTATCAGTAGACACTGATCTCAACAAAGTACCTCTCATTTCATCTTCATTATCTAATTCGCCAATATATAAGATTAATTTTTTTCTAAACGAAGATTTCAAATCTTGATCTGTAAGTTTTGTGTTTTTTATTCCAAAAGGAAGTTCTGATTCAAAATCTGGCAACGTATAAAAACCAGAATTAGATGCTATAATCCTATTAGCTTTAGAGTTACCTTGAAAAATTGCCATGCGATGTAAAATTTGACCACCTGCAGAATGCCCAAAAAGATCATATTGTGTTTGGGTTGCACCTAGAGCATCAACAACAAGATCAAATATCCTGTCGAAATCATTAAAAATCCATTTTTCGGGATCAGAATTTACTTTAAAAGTAAAACCATCTTCTTTTAGTTTTACGATATTAGAGTTTTTTACATACTCTATATTATTCTTTAGATTCAAATCATACATCAATCCGCACATATGATAAGCGCCAAATCCATATTGTTTTTCAGAATACATTGGAGAAAGAATAAGAACGCCATATTTTTCTGAAGCCGTAACCCAGGCATCTCTATAACTATCACCGTTTCTTCCTGCTCCTGGAATAACAATCAAGATTTGTGATTCTGGTTGATAATTTTTTGGTTTATGATAAAACACTTTTATAGTCTTGTCTTTATTTTGATTTCCTCCATCAATAAGAAATTCTCCCGAACCATTTTGAATATTGATTTCATTCAAAATCAATTCTTTTTCTTTTTTAAGATCGCATTGCTTTATGAGTTCCATTTTACAATGTGAGCAAGTTCCTACTTTAGAAAAAATTAATTCATCACAAGACAATCCACAAGGCTTGTAGACATAGTCTTCTATTTGATTTTTAAAAGAAGTAAAAATTAGAACTATGGTAAGTAAGAAACTCGTTTTTGTTTTTGTTTTCATCTATTCATTCATTAGTAATTGCACATAGAATTTGCTACAATTTTTGTAACGACCCAAAAAATTGAAACAATAGTAAATTCTACCGAGGTTTTATTAGCTCAGGACTCTTGTAATACATAGTTTTCTCAGAAATAATAGTATTATTATTATAGTCAATTGTTGTGTGTAAAATTCCATGAGGATGTATAAGTGCATACCTATTTTCTCGTTGTAAATATATGAGTGGATAAGTTTTCATTTCCTCTGTATCTGGTTCAATAATAAGCCTTGTTATGTGGTTAAAATATTGAAGTAGACGAATTCATAAAAAAACCACCTAAATCAGGCAAAATAAAAGACGAATACCTTCTACTCATCCTTTTTTATCATCCGACGATTTTTTGATAGTATCTGTCGATAACTTAAAATCTGCACTCATAAAACAAGCACTTTTGGCAAGAATTAAAAAATAGTCAGAATGAAAAAAATAACATTTATATGCTTGTTAAGTAGTTTTATCTCGTTACAAGCACAAATGTCAAAACAACTCACGCTTAGCGGTAAGGTAATAGAAAAAGTATATAAACAACCCTTAGAATTTGCGACAATAACAATCATAAATGCTACAGATCAAAAAACAATCACTGGTGGAATCACCAATACAGAAGGAAATTTTGCGATAGAAATTTCTCCTGGGAAATACCATATTAAAGTAGAATTTATCTCTTTTAAACCCTATATCTTAAATAATATAACCATTGATGTTGATCATACTCTTAACACTATAGAGCTCGAAGAAGATAATGAGCAATTGGCAGAAGTAACTATTCTATCAGAAAAAACTACTGTAGAGTACAAATTGGATAAAAAAGTATTTAATGTAGGAAAAGATCTTATTCATAAGGGAGGAACCATAAGCGATGTATTAGACAACGTACCTTCTGTAAGTGTAGATGCCGCTGGAGGTGTTAGCCTTAGAGGGAATCCTAGTGTTAGAATATTAATTAACGGTAAACCTTCTGTACTTACTGCAAACAATGGGCTTGAGCAAATCCCAGCAGGAAACATCGAAAAAATAGAAGTGA
>CAKMZM010000071.1:13051-15818 GCA_929200365.1 uncultured Flavobacteriaceae bacterium
GCAAACAATGGGCTTGAGCAAATCCCAGCAGGAAACATCGAAAAAATAGAAGTGATTACGAATCCTTCGGCCAGATACGAATCTGAAGGTGCTGCTGGTATTATAAATATTATTCTTAAAAAAAATAAACGTTCTGGTTTTGGAGGTTCTTTACAGCTTACTTCAGGAATTCCCGCAAACCATAATGCTAATATTAATCTGAACTATAAAACAGAAAAAATTAATGTATTCGCCAATCTGGGGTACAGATATGCAAATTTTTTTGGAGAAGAAAAACAAACACAAACGACTCAAATAGGTGCTATAACCAGTAGTGTAAATCTTAATACAGATACCAAGAGAAATGATGATCATTACAATATTTATTTTGGAGGAGATTATTACATTAATGATAAAAATACACTTACAGCAAGCTTTTATCATAACAAATTAAAAAACACAGATGAAACCGATTTCATATACACCTATCTAAACACTAATAAAGAAATAGATAGTATACTATCTCGAAAAGAAGATTATAAAGAACCTCAAAATTTTAATCAGTTAGAGATCAATTATGTAAAGACATTTGATAAAAAAGGACAAAAATTTACAGCTAATGTTCAGTATGATTTTTGGAGTGATGATGAAAATCAAATGATCACTCAACAACGTATTCTTCCAACTGAAGGAGATTTATCAAGAATCAGAACCCGGGACGTAGAAAGTAGTAAAGATTTGCTCATATTATCTAACTTCATATCACCATTAACCGAAAAATCAAGATTAGAAACAGGTCTTAGGGCAGAAATCAGGAGAATTACCAGTGATTATACTGCATGGATAGACGATCAAATAATAGAAGGTTTTGACAATCGTTTGGACTATGACGAGCGTATTTATGGTGCATATATGCAATATGGTAACAATAGAAAAAAGTTTAATTACCTTTTTGGAGTTAGAGTAGAACACTCTGATATTGGCATTAGTGATCGTGAAGTACTTTTTAGTAATACCAAAAAATACACCGATATATTTCCTACCACTCATCTTACCTATAATTTTACAGAAAGAACCAATCTTCAGTTAAGTTATAGCAGAAGAATTAATAGACCTCGATTCTGGCAGTTAAATCCTTTTGGAGGGCTTTCTGATCCCAGAGATCTCTTTGCAGGAAACCCCGATTTAAACCCTGCCTATGCTAATATTCTTGAACTTGCACTATTAAAAAGGTGGACTAAAATAACACTCAATCCTTCAATCTATTATCAATACCATACCGATTTCTTTCAGTTTATTACTTCACCTAGAGCTGAAGGTGGTTTTATAACAACACCAGTAAACTTATCTCATGAAAAACGTTTTGGATTTGAACTGGCTACCACATACAATCCATTTAAATGGTGGCGACTATCGGGTGAGTTTAACTATTATACCTTTACTCAAGAAGGTACTTATGAAAATATTAATTATGATACAGAAGATACGCAATGGTCTACACGAGTAAATTCTAGAATGAAGTTTTCAAAAGGGCTTTCTATACAAACAAATTTTACTTACCAAGGAAAAAGTAATAGCGGTCAAAGACTTATTAAATCACAGTATTGGGCAAATTTTGGAATTAGTAAAGACCTATTTAAAGATAAAGCCTCTCTAACACTTAATGTGAATAACATTTTTGATTCGAGAATTAATAGATCTACAATTACAGGACAAAACTACAATTTGGTTTCCTCGACTATTAGAAGTGGTAGAAGGGTTACTGCAACCCTCACATATAGATTTAATCGTAAAAAATCTGATCGTGACCGCTTACCAGATTAATCAATGTGTAGGTATTAAAATTTCGATAATAAAGACCCATTATATTTTTGAATTCTAATGGGTCTTTATTATTATCTATCATCATCAATAAATAGGGTATCTGCTATTTCATAATCACAAATTTTAATGCACTTTTGTAATACTAAACAATCTACACAATAAACATATTCATTATAATGAGTCTAGAAAGAGAATTACACAAGCGTAGCGGATCTGTATGTGAATTATCAGGAGTAACTGAAAATCTGAAAGTCTATGAAGTACCTAAGTCTATGGGAACAGGTCTGGACTCCCATATTCTTATTTCTCAAGTGTGTTTAGAACAAATAGAAGATCCTGAGAAAGTAGATATAAATCACTGGCGTTGTCTTAATGATAGCATGTGGAGTGAAGTTCCTGCGGTACAAGTAATGGCTTGGAGAATGTTACACAGACTAAAATCTGAAGGTTGGCCGCAAGACTTATTAGATATGCTTTATCTGGATGAAGATATGACAGCATGGGCAAATGCTACTGGAGAAGGTGATGATCCAGGAGATGTTGTAAAACATATAGATGCTAATGGTACAGGTTTGCAGGCTGGGGATTCTGTTGTACTGATTAAAGATTTGAATGTAAAAGGTGCTAATTTTACTGCTAAACGGGGTACTCATATTAGAAATATTTCATTAGTACATGATAACCCAGAGCACATCGAAGGGCGTGTTAGTGGTCAACACATTGTGATTTTAACAAAATTCGTAAAAAAGTCATAGCAAATTTATAAAGTGATCAGATAATAAAAAATGAATCACTATAACGTAGAGCATGTTTAAACAAAATGCACATTGAAAGTCGGTAGTTTGAGGTTCTGAATATACTTCAAATCATGAATATATTAGGATATTTGAATAATTTGAAATATACTCATGGTTCTCAAAATAATAGTTTTCAGGAAGCAGAGAGTTTAAACATATGCCTTAAG
>CAKMZM010000072.1:0-2247 GCA_929200365.1 uncultured Flavobacteriaceae bacterium
TGCGACCTCCGCGTCCCAAACGCGGCGCGATAACCGGGCTACGCTACACCCCGAATTTTAAAAATAAAGCGGAGAGACTGGGATTCGAACCCAGGCAACACTTACGCGTTGACAGATTAGCAATCTGCTCCATTACCACTCTGGCACCTCTCCTAAATAATGTATCTAGAACGTCACATTAGTATTTCTAAATGCGGATGCAAATGTAGGTTTTATCAATATACAAAGCAACATTTTTTTGCCATTATTTTTCATTTAGTTTAAGCTTCTTTTTAAAAACTTGAAAATCAGTTTTTCTTCAAATATAAATTGACTTTAATTTTGATTAATGAAGTATTTAAACTTTAAATACTTCTTTTATATATTTGTATGCTATTGACCTATATGTTATGAAGATTTATAAAAACAATACAAAAATGAATAGTAAATACCTTTTAGTTTTTGCCTTATTTATCTCTAGTTATGCTTATACACAAAAACCTATTTTACTTGAGGATTTTACTTTTAAAACTGGTGAAAAGTATAAACGAATACGAAGTATGAATACCTATCATATAGCTTCTGGAAATCGTCTTGTTTCTATCAAGAAAAAACGTAATTCTATGACCATACAACGATATTCGTTGGATGATCTTAAGGAAGATGTAAAAAAACGACAAACTGTAGAGGATAAAGGGGATTTTGAAACGGTTATGAAACTAGGGGGGGAGGCTGTTGTGTTTTATTCTATAAATGATAAGGCGTATGCACAAAAGGTATCTCTTACTGGTGCTGTAGTAGAAAGACCTATTCAGCTGGTTAATGATAAAGAAAATATCAATAATGATTTTGGCTTTAAGAGTACTTACGGTTTTGATGCTGGAGGAAGAATAAACAAATTTGGATTTAAAAAATCTGCAGATGAAAAAAAACTATTGGTTTTATATCGTATAGAAACAAATTCTGGAAAAGGAGATAAAATAGGAATAGCTGTATATAGGGATGATTTAAGCCTTTTATGGAAAAGAAAAGTAACGTTGCCGTATTCTTCTAATAGAATTCAAAATGAAGATTTTGCTATTAGTAATGATGGGCATTTTTATATGACCACCTCTGTTTTTAATTCAGAGTCAAAGGATAAAAATAAATTAGAAGATACATATCATACCGAGGTTTTTAAGATTACTGAAGAGAGTGATAGTGAACTTATAAAAAGTAAGATTGATATCCTTGGTAAATCTGTCACCGATGCAATTATCAAAGTTGATGGGGCAGGAAAAGTAAAAGTATCTGGATTTTATGCTAATTCAAATAGTAAAACAGAGGTTTCTGGAGTCTTTTCTGCTACTTTATCTGATAGAGGTACAGTAGCTTCTATAGTAAAAAGTGATATTCCTTTGGCAACTATAAAAAGTCTTGCCCTAAAGAGAGAAGAACATATTAATGAGGGAACACAAAAAGAAAAAGATCTAAAAGATCTTGAAAAACTTAGAATAAACGATATTATGTTTAATAGTGATGGTAGTACAACCTTTTTGGGAGAGCAACGTTATGCAGAATCGTTTACAACATCAAGTTCTTCGGGTTCTAGAACAACATATAAATATTATTATAGAGATATTTTTGTTTTAAAATTGGGATCAGATGATACGATGATATGGATGTATAAATTGCCGAAGTATCAAATAGGGACAACTAGTAAACGTAGTATGTCTTATCTAAATTTCAAAAATGATGGTAAACTATACTTGTTTTTTGTTGATGATTTTGTTAACCTCAAACGATCATTTGATGAAATACCTAAACGATATTTTGATGGTAAAAAAGATTTTTTATACCTAACATCTTATGTTATTAATGATGCTACAGGCGAGGTGACTAAGGAACCTATTCTTACTGGGAGTGATATTAGAAATTCTCGTTTAGATGTTTTAGAACTTACCAAAGCTGCAATGTTACCAAATAATGATTTGATAATGGAAGTTTATGATGGTAAAAAGAGTAATCTATTATTTAAAATATCATTGGCTAAGAGGTAATAGTATAGAAATCTAATAATTAAGAGTTGTTTTAGATTCATCTAGATAAATCTCATTTTTATTATCAGAACTAAAAAAAATCGAAAAAAAATGTAAAATATGGGAGCAAAACCGCTTTTTTTACTTAACTCAAAAAGTTTAAATCACTTCATAGTAAAATATAATATAGTGCTGTTATATTTTTGAGAGAACTAGATTCTCTTTTGAAATCAATGTCATTAAGTTAATG
>CAKMZM010000072.1:2347-15718 GCA_929200365.1 uncultured Flavobacteriaceae bacterium
TTATATTTTTGAGAGAACTAGATTCTCTTTTGAAATCAATGTCATTAAGTTAATGTGTAATTGTTTGATTTATAATTTGTAATGAGTGTTCTGTTTTATTATTATTTTTCAATACAATAATAAACCATTCTAGTTTTAATTTTAGGAATCAGGTTTTTTTGATCTTTTTATACCATTTCTATTCTATACTTATTGAAGTGACATGTGAAAATGTGACGCTACTTTAGGTAGACAGAATATCAGAAATACGAAGTAATTCTTTATTGATTTCATGACCTTCTTTTAAACCAACATCAAAACTTGTAGAAGTAATCTCATTGTTAATTATTCCTACCATTTTATTCTTCTCTCCATCAAGAAGTAATTCTACAGCTTTAACACATAACCTACTAGCAAGTGTTCTATCGAAGCATGAGGGAGAACCGCCTCGTTGCATATGTCCCAAAACAGTAACTCTAACTTCATAGTCTGGTAGATTTTCTGTTACATAATCTGCCAGTTCATATACATTTTTTCCTGTTTTATCGCCTTCGCTCACAACTACTATACTCGAAGATTTACCAGATCGTTTACTGCGTTTTAATGACTCTAATAAGCGGTCAAGACCCAAATCCTCTTCGGGAATTAAAATTTCTTCGGCTCCCGCTCCAACTCCACTATTTAATGCAATAAACCCTGCATCTCTTCCCATTACCTCAACAAAAAACAATCGGTTATGTGAACTTGCAGTGTCTCTTATTTTATCTATTGCATTGATTACTGTATTTAATGCCGTATCATACCCAATAGTATAATTAGTACCTGCAATATCATTATCTATAGTTCCTGGAACTCCAATAACAGGAATATCATATTCTTCACTAAAAACCTGCCCTCCTTTAAACGTTCCATCACCACCAATAAGAACCATTGCATCTACTCCTATTTTATTAAGGTGATCTGCTGCCTTTTTTCTACCCTTAGAAGTTTTAAAATCTACAGATCGGGCAGATTTAAGTATGGTTCCTCCTCTACTAATGATATTACGAACACTTCTAGCATTCATTACAGTATAATCTCCTTCTATCATGCCTTGATATCCCCGATAAAAGCCTATACATTTTATGTTATAATATGCACATGTTCTTGCCACAGCACGTATTGCTGCATTCATCCCAGGAGCGTCTCCTCCTGAAGTCATAACACCAATAGTTCTAATCTCTTTTTTCATAGTTAATTAGTAGATATATTTATCGGTTATTTCTAACTTAATCTATATATTAATACTTAAGTAGTGTTTGGTCAGAAATACAGCAATATCAAATTTGTCTCTTTTTGCAAAATTTATGATTTTTTTTAATCGTTTGATGCTACGGCATCTACTTCGTAAAAGAAAATCAAAATTTCATCAAAAATCTCTCAAATTATGAAAATCGTCTATTTCCGACCAGACTAAGTACTAGGTTAGTTATTCTTCTTTGTAAAGTTAATAAAATTTGGAGTTTCAATTTTGGTAGTATCCCTGTTCTTAGGTTTTACAATGGAATCTTTTACTTTTTTGTTTTTGAAAACCTTGATCCACAATTCATTAAAGTTGTCGAAATCGACTGAATATGATAACCCCATCCCTTGTTCATACCCTTGACTTCCTGATCCTATAAATTGAGTAGTGTTTTCTCGATTAAAAATCTTTCCTCTTAATGATCCATCTTCATTAAAAAGATATTCTACCTCTACATTCCCAACGACATTAGATTCATTAACCCCTCCAATAGGAACTCCTACTCGTCCATTAATCAAAATCCTATTACTAATCTGAGTAGAAAGCGTTAACCCAAATTGATCTGCATCTTCTCTATCCAAAGTACGAACTCCCTGCACATAGTTTAATCCTACTTGAAATTTATCATCTTCATCAGAAAATATTCCATTAAAAAGACTTGAAGCCCGTTCTGCAACCAAACTTCCTGTAAGTGTATTAGCATTAAAGGTTCCATTGTAAAACTGTCCAGAAGACACCAGAGAGAGTGCTTGTAGTTCTTTGTTAGACTGATCACTTAGTTTATAATCTAATTCACTTTTTATAACAGAACTTAAGTTTGGAAATTCTATATTAAAATTAACATTAGGTTGAATTAATTCTCCCTGAAGGTCTACAACTACTTGTACTGGGGTTTTACGATTTATCGAAGAGTTTTCTAGCAATATTGCAGGGTTTGCTTCTGTTTTATATACCGCACTAAGATCCAGAACAGCACGTGTAGGACTCCCTTCCCAGTTAATTGTTCCTCCTTCTCTTACAGTAAACAGTTTTTCTACAAAAGCTCCATATCTAAAATTATATGTTCCTTCATAAGCTACAAAGTCTCCCCACATATTAAATTTACCATTGGTATTAATCTCAATAAGCAATGTCCCAGCTCCACGACCTTTTAGCGAACTTCCTGTACTTTTATCAACGACAACCTCTACTTCGGCATTATTATTTACATCAAGTTCAAAATTAAGTTCTAGTCCTTTTATATCGTCTAGTACAATTTCTTTTCCTTCTCGTCGGGCTCGTTTCTCGTCGGAGCTTAAAAAGTGGATATATGAATTATCTCCTATAGATTCTGTTTCGTTTAATGGGATTTTAAAAATAGTGCCTCTTTCTGTTTTTGCATTAACATCGATAACCAATTCGTCGGTTGGTCCTTTGATAGTTGCTTCGCCACTTATAAAACCAGTGCCATAATACAGGGATTCTTCGTCTTCTTCGGTATCGAGAACAAGGAGTCTTTTATTAGCTAATATTTCTAGTCCAAGTTCCCATTTAGAAAATCTTCGATGTGCGATATATCCTCCCAGAATACCTTTGGTCTTATGTTTTGTATCTGTAATATCAACATTATCAAAGTTAAAACGTTGTTGCTTTAAAATAACTTTTGAATTATCATCAAAATCGAGATCAACATTGAGGTAGGGTATTGTAAGTCCGACTTGATTTAATGTCAATACTCCATCCATAGAAGGGTTTTTGTAGCCACCAGATATTTTGGCTTCTCCCGAAACAAACCCTCGTATATTGGTAAGCACGATTCCCCCGAGTGCACTAAATTCTGAAATATCGAAATCATCTAATTTTAGATTTATATCTATTGATGGATTCGTTTTTGAAACATTAATTCCTCCTATTGCTGATAATGTTTTTTGTTTTTGATTATTAATCAACCTTGTATTTACAGTATATTGTGTAAGATCTTCGTTTCCATAAACATTTAACCTTAATTCTCCCAGTGGTGTCTTATTAATTTTCAAATCCCGAATCACTATAATAGAAGTAGGAAGGTAGTTACCACTTTCTTGAAGAACAGACAATTCTCCATCTACTCTTCCTTTAAAATTTAAACTATCAACTCTGGGGGTAATTTTATTGAGGTCTACATTTTTAAAAGTTGCTTTTAGATTCTTATAATCTTTACCTTTGGTAACACCATTAAGCTTAATCTGCTCATCTAGATAACTAAATATTACCGATCGTATATCTATATTCTTAAAATCATTATCAAAAATGATCTTATTGTTTGCCTTACTTTTTTCTCTATTGGCATACCAGGTATGACCTTTGTATGTGAAATCAGATTTTTTTATCCCTATTACAGAATTATTTTCTTCATTTATCGTATGATAAAACTCTAGGTTAAAATTGTCTTTATTATTTATTCCTCCCTTAAATTCTGAGTGCATAAATAAAGTATCTTTAAGGGTAACATTAATCAAACTAAACTCAGAAACATCGTAATATTTTGAGTCAATACTATCAATAGCAATATAGGTGTTAAATAATGGGTTTTTATTATCAATCTGGATATCTACATCCTCCATAAAATTATCAAAGGCCTGAATTGATGGGGATTTAAACGTAAGTTTAAATTCTGATTCATTGCTCTCTACTTTTCCTTTAATACTGGTATTAGGTGCAAATTGAACTTCTGGAAAGAATACATCAACTATTTTATTATAAATACTGAAATCAAACTCCATAAACTCATCATCGGTAATTTCGGTAGCTTCAAAATTGGTATATAGGCTACCTATAGAATTTCTAAACAGATCATATACATTTTCAAATCTAAAAATTCCTTTTACATTACCTTCTACAATATCTGGGCTATTGATCGTAATGGTACGTATATTTTTATCATCAAATCTTGATGTGATCTCAAAATCTTCAAAATAAAATCCTGCGTTTTGATTGGTATACAATGTTTTTTCAAAAGCAATAGTTCCGAAAGCATCATTGATACCTGTTCCTTTCATATTCATATACACATCACCATTAAAAACAGAAATGCTATCTCTGGTAAACAGATTTAGTTTATTAAGATCCATATGATCTACATAGGCCTTAAAATTATAGTTATGTATTTCTTGTGATAAATCAGCTACCCCATTAAAACTAAACTTCATATTAGGATCTTTAGAATTAAGATTACCGTCAAATACATAGTCTTTAAGGTTTCCTTGCGCTTTTATATTTGTATACGTATATCCATTAAAATTAAGCTTACTAATATCGCCTTCAATCTTAGTATTTAAGCTTTTTAAAGTAAAACCTGTTCCGTCTACATGAATATCGAAAACAGAGTTCCCGATTGATTTTCTACCCAATAGCTGACCTACATTAAAATTATTAGAAATAATATTTCCATTATACGATGCATGTTCGATATCATTAAGGTTCTCTAGCAAGACAAAAGCATTGATCTTTCCTAATTGTGAAAACAGATTCATATCTACATCTACAGCTTTTGTAGTTACAATAGTATTACCTACAGCACGTACACTCCCAAATTGATACAATTGTCTTGGTAAAGAATTTCCTAGTACATTTGGTAACAAATTTACCAGATCATAATAATTACTGGTTAAATTTTTAAAATCTCCTTCGAGCTTAAACTTTGAGGGATTGCTTACCGCATTTCTAATTCTTATATTTCCTTGTATTATAGATCTATCTAATCCCGAAATGTGAGCATTAACTATTTTAAAATCATTAAGCACTCCTCTAATCGACGTGTTTTGCATCCTGAGCATTTGGTTTTTTCCAAATTTTCTATAAAAAGGTATTAAATCATTAGTAGAAACAGTCGCTTTATCAAAATCTGCTGTAATGTTTACTTTATTTTCAAAATCATTTAACCCGCCAACATCATAAGAAAATAGAATTTCACCTTCAATCTTAGAGTCTTTGGTTTCTATAACTAATTCCTGAAAGTTCATAGCTGTTGTAGTTATCGTAAAACAGGTTTGAAGTTTGGAAACCTCTAATCCTCTAAAATCTTTAAATGACAATGCATCTATAGTAATATACGTATCATTACCATCTACCAAAAGACTCTCTGCATCAAGAGCAATATTAGTGTATTCTACAGCTTTTGGATTTCTTAAATTTTCATTAGTAAAACTATATTTTCCTCGTTGCAGATTGATATTTTTTGTTGAAAGGATAAATTTTTCTTTAGAAGGTGGTTTTTTACCTGTATTAAATTTTCTAACAAACGTCATCAGGTTGTCACTACTTTCATCTTTATATATTTTCATATCAAAGATTAGGTCTTCTATAAAAACTTGCCCTAACTCGGGGTTGCCTTTGGTCATTTGTGTAATACTCCCTATTGAAGTTTTTATACTACTAGCATATATCAATGTATCCTGATGATGATCTCTGATTAAGATTTCTTCAAGGTGTACATTACCAGCATAGGTTAATCCAATTTGGTCAATATCGATATCAACACCATAGGTTTTATTAAGGTAATTGGTAACTTTTTCCCCAAAATATGTTTGAATTGCAGGAATAGAAAACAGCACTCCCAAAAATGCAAATAGCGACAAAAGGACAAGAAATGTCCTTAACAATATTTCCCTAAATTTCCTGATACGTTTTATTGTTTTAACTTTGTTGACAATATTAACAATTTCTATGCCTTTTTCCTCATAATGAATCCACAAAAAATATACATTTTAGGTATTGAGTCTTCGTGCGATGATACTTCTGCTGCTGTATTGTGTAATGAACAGGTTTTATCCAATGTTGTTGCATCACAAAAAATACATGAGTTATATGGTGGTGTTGTGCCCGAATTAGCTTCTAGAGCACATCAGCAAAACATTGTTCCAGTAATTGATCAGGCAATTAAGCAAGCAAATATAAAGAAAGAAGATTTACATGCTATTGCTTTTACCAGAGGTCCTGGGTTAATGGGATCTTTATTAGTAGGTACTTCTTTTGCTAAATCATTAGCCTTAGCTCTGGATATTCCATTAATAGATGTTAACCATATGCAAGCTCACATTCTGGCTCATTTTATTGAAGAAGATGGGTTTGACATTCCAGAATTTCCATTTCTGGCAATGACCATTAGTGGTGGGCACACACAGATCGTTAAAGTTAATGCTCATTTTGATATGGAAATTATCGGCGAAACTATCGATGATGCTGTTGGAGAAGCTTTTGATAAAAGTGCCAAGATATTTGGCTTACCTTATCCTGGCGGACCACTAATTGACAAATATGCGCAGATGGGTAACCCAAAAGCATTTCTTTTTCCTAAGCCAAAAGTTGGTGAACTCAATTTTAGTTTTAGTGGGCTTAAGACTTCTGTGCTTTATTTTGTTCAGAAAAAAGTAAAAGAGAACCCTAATTTTGTAGCCGAAAACCTTAATGATATATGCGCATCTTTACAGTATACAATTATTAATATTCTGATGGATAAATTGAAAAAGGCTTCTAAACAAACAGGCATTAAAAGTATAGCCATTGGTGGTGGTGTTTCTGCAAATTCGGGAATTAGAAGAGCATTAAAAGAAGGAGAACAAAAGTATGGATGGAAAACTTTTATCCCCAAATTCGAATACACTACAGATAATGCTGCTATGATTGGTATTGTGGGATATCTGAAATATATGAATAAAGATTTTACCAATATGAGTGTTGTTGCCAAGGCCCGAATGCGATTCTAATACAGTGAGCTATGCAAATGTAAAAGTTGAGAGTCTGAAGCCCGAAGTCCAGAGTTTTTACTTCTCTGTTGTTCTGCTTCTTTGAAACTATTAAATGTAAAATGTAAAAATGCAATTATTCTATAACTATACTTTAACAGCATCTAGTAGCGAAATAAAATTTTCTAGAGAAGAAAGCAAGCATATAGCCAAAGTATTAAGAAAAAAAGAAGGGGATCATCTGTATATTACCAATGGTTATGGGGTTTTATTTATTGCTCGTATCACATTTTCTAACCCATCTCAGTGTATTGTAAAAATTGAAAGTTATGAACAGCAATCTCAAAGAAAATATAGATTACACTTGGCTGTTGCTCCTACAAAGATGAATGACCGATATGAATGGTTTTTGGAAAAAGCTACCGAAATTGGCATCAATGAAATTACTCCTATTATTTGTGATCATAGTGAGCGAAAAATTATTAAAGCAGAACGATTTGAGCGTATCTTGCAAAGTGCAATGAAACAATCACTGCAATGTTATTTACCTAAACTAAACCCTGCTATTACATTTTCAGAGTTTATAAAACAGGAAAATGAAGACCAATTATTAATTGCCCATTGCGAAGAAACCAAAAAGCAATCTTTGAAAGATATTCTACTGCCAGAAGTAAATACTACTATCCTTATTGGTCCCGAAGGAGATTTTTCAGCAAAAGAAATTGATATAGCCTTAAGTTTAGGATATACACCTGTTACATTGGGAGTAAATCGATTACGTACTGAAACTGCTGCAATTGTTGCTGCACATAGTGTAGCTTTTATGAATAGCTAAAAATAGAGCTATCTCTAAACAATAGAAATAACTCTATTTTAATTGTTTAATGTCTCTATCGGGGAATGGGAGATCCCCTTACTTTAGGCAAAGACTTTAGTGCTGTTATAATTTTAGATTTTCAAGAGTTACAAAGCTTATATATTATTTTCTGGCACTGAATTTTATCTGCTTTAATTTAAGTCAGAATGTAAACCTATCGACCTCAATCCTACTTTTTCATCTAAAGGACGTTTCCCTTTCGGGTCGGGCTTTTCGTTACAATTCCTCGCACCTCCTATCGTCGGGCTGTGGGATTTTCACTGCAATCCCTAACGCGTTTTTACCAATGTCAGTAAGACGACAAAGTAGGATTAAACCGATAGTAGTTTAGTTACAGTAATAAATAGTTTTATTTCTTAAGAAATTTCATAATGTGAATTTCTCCATTCAGAGTTTTTATTTTAACAACGTACATCCCTGATTGTAAACCCTCTGTAGGGACTACTATTTTTTCTTTTTGACCTATTTCTTTATTTTGAATGACCACCTTACCTTGTGCATCAAAAACCTCTACTTTAGTTACTGTAGATCCTTTTTTAACATTCAAAGTAAGAAGATTATTTACTGGATTAGGAGATAAAAATATATCTGTTTCTAATATTTCAACCTCTTCTGTATCAAGACCTATTTTACTTTTTTTACAGAAATCTTCTTTATATTCTACTTTAATTACTGGATGCTCTATTCTTTTGAAATCTTTTACAAAAATTTGCTGAGCACTACTTGTAACACAAGGTTCGTGTCTTAGTTCTTTCAGGTCTATTTCTTTTTCACAGATTGTACCCGTTTTTCCTGTATCTGTTGTTTCTACAAGATAGATTTCTGTTGCTCCAGCTCCAAAGGATGTGGTATATCCTGTAAATGCGAATCCTTTATCATAAGTGTCGGTTACTATCTCCAGACCGCCTTCATGCTTCTCATAACCATACTCACGTGCCCACTGTAAAGTGGCACCTGCATCTGTTTGAAACAGCATAGCTTTACGTGATGAAAAAACCTGTTGCCCAACCACAGTATACAACTGATTTCCTGCACTATCTACAGTTTCTTCTAAACCAAATCCTTGCTCTGTTTTTTTTGTGCCATATGTTTTCATTCCTATAAAATTACCTCGATCATCAAGATATAATAAAAAAGCATCATAAGAATTATTAATCCCAAAACTATTGGTATATCCTGTAAGAATGTAATTACCATTTCTATTTTGTTTTACACAAGTTGCCACATTTCTATATCTCATTGTAGGATCCAACTCATTAGGATATCCTAATATTTTGTTCCATTCCATAGTAAGATCGGGTTTTAGTTTAATCACAAAAAGGTCTGTTGGCGGGTTAGCCAAAGTAGTACTAACGCCACACCAATAATTAGTTGTAGAGCCAGCAATAATATACCCCCCGTCTTTTGTTTGTTCAACCCACATACCTCTCTGATCCCCATTACCACCAATTACCGTAGCTTTTACTAGGTTTCCCTGAAGATCTGTTTTAACAACATATACGTTGGTTCCTGGATAAGCAGAATAGCTTCTGGTTTCACCTACAATAATATATCCTAATTTTCCTGTTACATCTCTATTATTTTGTACACAGTGAGCTATATCATGTTGTTTACCTCCGTATACTGTAGAAAAAACAGGGACGCCATTAACATCTACCCCCAGTAAATAAGCATCTCCAGCTCCAAAACCATAACTGTGGGTAACACCTGCTGCTACATACGCCACTCTATTATTTGGAGTAAAATATGTAGATTGTCTTACAGAATTAAAAAATTCATAGCTTTTGCCTCCATAAACACGAGACCATATTTGATTACCATTCAAATCAGTCTTAACAAGAGTTGCCTCAAGACTACTAATAAAGTTTTTAGAAGTATAACCAGCTATTAGATACCCCTTTTCAACTTGCTGTAGTTGAGTAAGAGATCTACCCACTTCTGATTTTTCTGTTCCGTATGTGTGTTGAAATTGTGAAAAGCCGATACCTGTAATAAAGTAAAAGGCTACACTACATAAAATTGTTTTCATAATGATTTATATTTAAATTGGTTAAAGATATATTCTCCTATAATGTAACATAGTTTAGGTTTACAAACAATCAGTTTCTTTCAACTAATGAGTACTCTGATTTAAGGAAAAATTAAAGACTCATTCAGATGTTTTATACATAGAGTTACTTTATGTCAATTTACGAAACAACATGATGATTTTCAAATGGTTATTCCCCAAAAAAGATAATGGAAAAAGCTTGTTGTGTTTTATATATTTACTAGTAGATTACAAAGTTATATTTGTAAATTAACAGAGATTATTCTTCGTTATAAATCGATATCTTTGTCCCTTAATCAATTCATTATGATACAGATAGTAAAGAAAATATTTTTTATTGTTTTGGTATGTTGGTGTTGTTCGACAAACAGAAGAGATACAGAACCAATTACAGACGATGAACTTATACCAATTCTCCCTGAAAATGAGCAAAATACAATTAGTGCTTTTGAGTATATTGATGAGTTTGTACTTTCAGATCAGGAGATTGGTGGTATTCCTATCGGAGGCTTTTCTGGAATTGATTATCAAAATGATAAGTGGTATATCATCTGTGATACTTCTATCCCACCTATACGATATTATGAGGCAGATATAACATATACCAAAGAAGGATTTACCTCTGTTGGAATTACCGCTATGGTAGAAATTAAAGATGATACAGGTATTTCTTTAGTGCAAGGGGTTGTTGACCCCGAAGCTATACGTTATGATTCTGATACAGGTACGATTATATATACTAGTGAGGGTTCTATTTCTAATGGTGTAGATCCAGCTTTGATCGAAATAACCCCCGAAGGAAATCAAATCAAACGTTTTACACTACCTGATAATTTTAAGGTCAATACGATGGATACTTCTTCTGGGTCAAGACATAACGGAACCCTAGAAGGTCTTTCATTGGATTTTGAAAATAAAGGATACTGGATCTCTTTTGAGTTACCTCTTATTGAAGATGGTCCAGAACCCACCACTACAGATACACAATCTCCTGTGAGAGTCACTTATATAAACAAAACATCAGGAATTGCAGAGCGACAATTTACCTATGAGCTAGATCCTGTAGCACGTAAGGCCACACTGGGTACTACATTTGAAGCGAATGGTTTGGTAGAAATCCTAGAATACGACACCAATAAATTTCTGGCGTTAGAGCGTTCTTTCTCTTCTGGGTATATAGATGGAGGAAATACAGTAAAGATTTATAAAGTAGATGCCACAAATGCTACAAATACGTTATCTACAGAGACCTTAGCAACTACCTCCTATACTGCGGCAACAAAAACTTTACTTTTTACTTTTGATAGTATTCGAAGTCAACTCACTAATAACACCGTAGATAACCTTGAAGGTTTTTCGTTTGGACCAAAATTAAAAGATGGTAGTCGAACGATCGTTGTAATTTCTGATAATAACTTTAATTCCTTTTTTCCACAGCTTAATCAATTCATTGTTTTAAAAGTAGTGCCGTAATGGTATTCTGTTTTACTATCTGTTAAGTACTTAGTTTCATTAAAAACCTTTCGATTTGTCTTCTATGTCTTAAAATATGTACAATAGCATGTTCTAATAACTGTTCAATATTATACCGTTGTCCCCATGCTACTACTATTTTTTTGTCAGGATCTTTTGCTTCAAGATGTAAATCGGGGTAATCTTCAAACAGTTGTACATTGTACATAAACATTTCTTGTAAACCTGTTTGATATTCTTTTACACTACTTAATGTTTTGCGCTCTACAAAATCAATCTGCTCGCCTAATGATTTTCTTATTTCAATAACATAACAATATCCAGCTCTTATAACATGGGTCAAAATAGTTTGTATTGATCTACAATCGGGATCATCGGTTTTATCATCCACAATAATGGTTAATTTCTGATTATTAACATTAGACAAAATGGCAATCATTTCTGTTAATGCTTTTTCATATTCATCTAATAGTGCTCCTACGGCTCCTTGATCTCGATATTGCTTCATTTTTTTTGATTTGTATACAAAAAAGGAAAATACCATATAGACACATTTATAAATTTAGATTTTCTGGTATATATAATTATTGGGTAGTTGCCTTTTTTAATTCTCTAACTATTTTGCTTCCTTTTTCGGTTTGTTTAGGTAAATTATATGTTGCCCAAAATTCTGGATTGTATTCTTTTTCCTGATTTTCGAGACTACTTCCTATTCGCATATTCTTTTTAAAAGGGTAGTTTTCTATATCCTCTGAAACTATTTTATTTATAAAAAGTTCTTTCTTAGGATTTTTTGTAAATAATAGTGTATTAGGTTCATTCATATCAAATATCTGCCAGGTATCTTCTTCCTTTTGGTATTTTAAATACATTTTTCCTTTATACTCCTGATATTCAAAAATAACATTATAGTGCATTTGCTGCTCCCCACTGGTCAATCTTCGTTTCCAGGTTTTTCCATTATATGCGGTTCTTGTAAGTTCCATTCTAACGAATGCATACGTTTCGGTATCAATATATAATATAGCTTTTTGAAAAGGCTTATCGATTCCCTTTATTTTATAGACATATCTATTGTTGTATGGTAGAATACTCTCTATTTCGTATTTCCAACCATTCTTTCCTTTTATCGGATCATAATCAAATCTAATAAAATCATCTTCGATCAAATCGATCACAGAATTTTTACGTTCCCATAATTTATTCCAGGGATTTTTCGTGGTAATATAATTTCTTCTTATTTCAACTAATTCTACTTCTGGTTCTGTTTGTACCTTGTGACTTTTATTATAAAACTTCGCTGCACACTCTAGATATTCTACATACTTACCATCTTCATTTTGAAGGTCTCGAACAAATCCTTCTAGAATATAAGGTTCGGTAGGATAATTTTTCTCAATTTCTTTGTATGCTTTTTTAACAATCTGTTTTGAAGTAAGTTCCTTTTTTTTTGTCGAAGTAATCACTACTTCATCAAGGCTTGTTACTTCTGAAGTAAGAAATATTTTTTGATTGTCAATAAAGTCATCTGCACTTTTCTCTATCGATTTATATCCAATCATAGAAATTATTATGGTGTTGGAATTACGATAAGAAGGGAAATGAAAATTAAAACCTCCCTCTTCATTAGAAGTTGTTCCTATTGCTCGTTCTTTAAGGTATATAGATGCAAAAACAATTGGTTCTTTGGTTTCTTTGTCCAAAATTTGCCCAGAGATTGTTATAATGTTGTTTTGTGCAAAAGCTATAAACGAAAACAATAAAAAAACTATACTAAAATAAAATTTGCAAGACTTGTTCATATTGCCATGACTATAGAGGTTGTGTTTTGTTACTGTTCTATACTAGTGCTTATAGCAAATAAATATAGAACGATTATTAATTCATTATTTAGATTTTTTTCCCTGTTACTTCCTGACAATTAGAATGATCCCGTTTTTATATAAATCTAATGCCTGATTCAAAATCAAATTGATTGTTGATACAGGTAAGTCTTTGTTTGGGTCTA
>CAKMZM010000073.1:0-8201 GCA_929200365.1 uncultured Flavobacteriaceae bacterium
TAACAGGAACAGTTACAGACTCTTCAGGATCTCCAGTACCCTATGTAAACATTATAGAAAAAGGATCTGCAAAAGGTACTACAACAGACAATCAAGGTAATTACTCAATTACCATAGATGCAAATGCTATTCTTGTATATAGTTTTATTGGTTATGAGACACAAGAAATAGAAGTAGGAACGCAAGAAACAATTGATGTAACTCTCTTAGAAGGAGAAGCTCTAGATGATGTAATACTCGTTGGATCCAGAAGTCCAAAAAGAACTGTAACCGATACTCCTGTTGCAATTGATATTATTGATATGCAAGATATTATTACCAAAAGTGGTAAAATAGAGATTAATGAACTCTTACAATATACTGCTCCTTCTTTTAATGCAAACAAACAATCTGGGTCTGATGGTGCAGATCATATCGATCCTGCAACATTAAGAGGTCTTGGACCTGATCAAACTTTAGTCTTAATAAATGGAAAAAGAAGACATTCTTCTTCTTTAATTAATGTGTTTGGTACAAGAGGAAGAGGTAATTCTGGCACCGATCTTAATGCAATCCCTGCTTCTGCCATAAAAAGAATCGAAGTACTAAGAGATGGTGCTGCTGCACAGTATGGTTCTGATGCTATTGCAGGTGTTATTAATATTGTTCTAAAAGATAATGTTAATAAACTAACAGGAAGTATAAGTTATGGTGCTTATAATGCCAATGCAAAAGGAGATTTTCCTGTGGGAACTCCTAATACCGATGGAAATCGATTAGATACAGAAATAGATGGAAACCGTATTGATAAGGATAAGGATTTTGATGGAGGATCGGTGAAAATTACTGCAAATTATGGAGTGAAAATCGGAGAAGAAGGTTATGCTAACTTTACTACAGAATACCTAAGTAAAAATAAAACATTACGCCCTGGTTATGATTTTAGAAGAGGGTTTGGTGAGGCTGCAATAGATGGTTTTAATTTCTTTGCCAATGCAGCAATACCAGTATCAGAAAAAACAGAAATATATGCTTTTGGAGGAAGGAACTATCGTGATACTGATGCTTTTGCATTTACTCGTAATGATGGAGAACGTGTAGTAACCTCAATTTTTCCGAACGGTTTTACACCAAGGATAACTTCAAATATTATAGACAATTCTGTTTCTGGTGGTGTTAGAACCGAAACAGAAAGCGGTTGGAAAATCGATATTAATAATACCTGGGGTAAAAATAATTTTCATTATTTCATAAAAGGAACTTTAAACGCCTCATTACAGGAGTCTTCACCAACCGATTTTGATGCTGGTGGACATAGCCTAAGTCAAAATACAACCAGTCTGGACTTTTCTAAATATTATGAAAATATTCTAAAAGGATTAAACATAGCTTTTGGTACAGAATACAGAATTGAGAATTTCCAGATTTTTGCTGGTGAAGAAGCATCCTATGCAACATATGATATTAATGGTTTGGCTATTACTGATCCTACTAACCAAACACAGCCTACATACACAGATCCAGATACAGGAGATGTGTCTTTAAGACCTGGTGGTTCTCAAGGATTTCCAGGATATAGCCCTGCAAACGAAGTAAATCGTTCTAGATCTAACCTTTCTGTATATGCAGATGCAGAACTAGATATTACTGATAGCTTTTTATTAGCAGCAGCAGCGAGATTTGAAAACTACAGTGATTTTGGAAGTACCATTAATGGTAAATTAGCTTTTAGACTTAAAGCCGCAGAAGGTATTAATATTCGTGGATCAGTAAGTACTGGCTTTAGAGCTCCTTCTCTGGCTCAGATATATTACAACCTTAGATTTACAGATTTTCAGGGAGGTGTTGCTACAGAAACCTTATTATCTGCCAACAATAACCCTGTAACAGCCTCCTTTGGAATTGATCAACTTGAAGAAGAAACAGCGATAAACGGAGCCTTAGGAGCAACAGCCACTTTTGGTGATTTTACAGCTACCGTTGATGGGTACTATATTAATGTTAAAGATAGAATTGTATTAACAGGAACATTTGCTGCTCCACAGATACCAAATGTAGCAGAAGCACAATTTTTTGCTAATGGTGTAGATACAGAAACTATTGGTTTGGATTTAATCTTATCCTGGAAAGGAAACTTTGACTTTGGTAATATCTCGGCAACTCTAGCAGGGAATATCAATAATATGACTATTGAAAATATAAACAATGGAACCCTAGACGAAGCTACCTTTTTTGGAGAAAGAGAAAGAGCATTCTTATTAGCTTCTGCTCCAGAAAGCAAATTTTCTTTTAACGCTAACTATAGTAAAAATAAATTTAATGCAGGAGTTGGTTTAACGCATTTTAGTGAAATTGTTCTTATCGATTTTGCAGATACCAAAGATGTATATGGTTCCAAAATTACTGCAGATTTAAATGCTGGATATAAATTAACCGAAAATCTTAAGTTTACTATCGGAGGAAATAATATCTTTAATGAATATCCTGATCAACAAAATGATGGTGAAACAGAAGCTGGTGGATACTGGGATGCTGTTCAAATGGGATTTGGAGGAGCTTATTACTATGCTAGATTAGATTTTAATTTCTAAATAACATATCAAAAATATATACAAAAGACCGTCTAAGTGTTTAGACGGTCTTTTTATTTTTAAATATCTTCAAAAAATAATCGTTCTTATCTTTTCTTTTATTATACCTAAATGAATTATAAAATGTGATATAATAGGGGCAGTTGCTTTCTTTTTTTATGAAGTTGTAAAATTCTTGCATAGCATTAGCTACAGAAATTTTTTACAATGAAATAAGAGAAGAAATGAACACATATACGTATTGTGTTTTATAGTTGATTTGGTATTACTACTTTACTATATATCGGTTTTGATAATTAAAAAGTACTAAGCATATGACCACTAGAGCTTATATTTTAAATAAAAGCATCAAAATAAAACCCCATAATTGGTTTCTTTTCAAATTTACCATACATCCCATAAATAGTAGTATTCACAAAGACATCTCTTCTAAAATGAAAATACATTTTTCATATTTTTTTTACATATAATTTAAAAAATCAGCACTATTTCATGTTAAATGATATCATTTTAAATATATTTAACTGACAATCATTTTAAATCAACATTCATTTAAACACAAATTATTACATGAAAAAACTCGCATTTATTTTAATCGTACTATCCACAGGTTTGTGCTTTTCGCAACACACAGTAACTGGAGTCGTCTCAGATGCAGACGGTGCTCCTTTACCTGGAGTAAACATTATTGAAAAAGGAACCAGCAATGGTTCTACAACCGATTTTGATGGTAAATACAACATCGAAATTAATCCCGAAGGTGTTCTGGTCTTTAGCTATGTAGGGTTTGATTCTAAAGAAGTACCTGTAAATTCTCAAACGACCATTAATATCACATTAAGTGATGGAGCAGAGCTTGAAGAAATTGTTTTAGTAGGATCCAGAGCACTACCAAGAAGTAATACTACTTCTTCGCTCCCCGTAGATGTATTACCAGCAAAAGAATTAACTTCTACTGGTCAAATTACATTCGATAAAGCATTACAATATAAGATACCCTCATTTAATACTGTTCAAACGCCAGTTAATGATGCTACCTCATTGCTAGACCCCTATGAAATTAGAAATATGGGACCTAGCAGAACCCTTGTTTTAATTAATGGGAAACGTAAAAACCTAAGTGCTTTGTTATATACTCAAATCTCTCCAGGAAGAGGTGAAACGGGTTCTGACATTTCTGCAATACCCACAGATGCCATAAAACGAGTAGAAATATTAAGAGATGGTGCATCTGCACAATATGGTTCTGATGCTATTGCTGGTGTAATGAATATTATTCTAAAAGATAATCCCGAAGAAGGCTCTGTAACCATTAGATCAGGAATCACATCTGAAGGAGACGGAGAAACGATTGGGATTAGTTTAAATAATGGTAGCACTATAGGAGAAAACAAAGGATTTTTAAACTATACCGCAGATTTTTCTAAAGTAAGCCTAGCCAACAGACCTGGAACTGTAGATGCACAAGGAGAATTTGATGATTTCGTATTCACAGATCCTGATAGCTATCGTAGCTATTTAGTAGGTTCTAGCTTAGGAGGTCAGAATCTTACAGGTCTTACTGCCGAGCAAGCTCAGCAAGAATTTATTGATAACTATGTGGGTACTGCAAATCATACTGCCAGACTTGCAGAAATCAATAACGCTAATACACAAGGAAGAGCAGGTATTGATCAATTTTTGGCTCTTAAACCTGATGCTGGGAACATTAATGGATCACCAGAAACAGCAGCAGCAAAATTTTTGATAAATGGCGGATATGATATTAGTGAAAATACACAAATCTACCTAAATGCCGCATATGTATACAAAAAGGTAAATAGTTTTGCTAACTACAGAACCCCCTACTGGAGAACACTATCTGATTTCCCGTATCTCACAGATTTTTTTCCTGATGGACCAAATGGTCAATACATAGGATATGTACCTACTTTTGAAGGGGATCTTAATGACTACAATGCTACTATTGGTTTTAAAACTAAAAAAAATGGGTGGAATTATGATCTAAGTTACACCACTGGTGGTAACATACAAACCTATAAAGTAAACAATTCACACAATCGAAATACAGTACTTTCTCCATCAACCTGGATAGATGCCAATAACAATGGTACTGTAGATCCGGGAGAACTTACTGAAGGCTCAGAATTATATCGAGAAAACAGCCCCATATCATTTGATCCGGGAGGAACTGGTTTCAGACATAGTGTAGGAAATATTGATATTGCAAAATTACTTACCGAGAAAATCAGTATTGGTTTTGGAGCAGAATTTAGAACCGAAACTTTTGAAATTATTGAAGGAAGTCTTGCCTCGTATGATGGTGGTGGTGCTGATTCATTTGCAGGGAATAGCCCTGAAAATTCTGGAACATTTAATCGTTATAACTTTGGAGGATATTTTGATATAGCATATGATATTACCGAAGATTTTCTGGTTAACGGTACGGTTAGATTAGAAGATTATAGTGATTTTGGAGAGGCTTTTGTTTGGAAACTGAGTTCGAGATACAAATTTTTAGAAGACAAATTAACCCTAAGAGCTTCTATCTCTACAGGATTTAGGGCACCAACACTTCATCAAATTTATACCCAAAAAGCACAGTATAGTTTTGTGCCTGGTGCAGGAATTCAGGTTGGGGGATTAATAAACAATGTTTCTCCACAAGCAAGACTATTAGAAATTCCACAATTAGATGCAGAAGAGTCTACAAATATAACTGTAGGTATTGGTGCTAAGATTAACAGAAATATAAACTTTACTATTGATTATTATAATATTCAGGTTAAAGACCGAATTGTACTAAGTACCGAAATCGGAAAAACAGCTACCGATGCTGTTGGTAATAGTATTGGTAATACAAATCTTGACCAATTATTAAATGATAACAATCTAAATGATCTAAGCTTTTTTGTTAATGCACTAGACACTAGAACCTCTGGTATAGATGTCGTTGCTAATTATAAAAACATAGATCTTGCTGGTGGTTCTCTAGGATTTAGCTTATCTGGTAATTATACAATAGAAAACGAAAGAGACGGAGATGTTAAAAACCCAAAAATTGTTGCAGACGCAGGGCAATCTGTAGTTAACTCAACTCAAGAAGCTTTATTCTTTACCTCTAGACCTAAGACTAAATGGATACTAGGTGCAAATTATGAAATAGGCAAATTTGATTTTTCATTGAATAATACATATTTTGGAAAAACAGAATTTAGACAACAAGGTCTGGGACCTAATTTAAAAACTGAGTTTATTCCAAAAATTGTTACAGATTTAGGTATTAATTTTAATGCAACAGATAAGTTTACTGTTGCTGTAAATGTAAATAACCTGTTAAACGTTTTACCAGAATGGGAGTTTAAGTCTCTTAATGCCGCTGGTGATGCACTTATGAATGATCCTGAAGCATTAAAAACCCGTTCTAATTTAATTACTTTCAACCAAAGATATTCTCAAATGACATATAATGGTTTTCATTTCAGTCAATTAGGAACAATGTTTAATCTTTCATTAAACTACAAACTATAGTGGTAATATAGATATAATATAATTCGAATGGATTGTTTAATAATATCTAAAAAAACATCCATTCTATCAATAATAGCAGAGTTGAAAATATACTAAAAAGATGATTGTCTTTTCAGCTCTGTTTTATTTACATGACAGAAAAAACTTATCTGACCTCCTTATACCTTTAAAAAACAAAATATTTTATTTTATATACCTTATCAAAAACAAGAATCTTATTTTTGCATGAATTTTAGTATCAAATGTTCATGAAAGATTTAACGCGTTACTTCTATAATCTTCTTACCTCAAAAGGTATCTCAGAAAATACAGCAGAGTACTTAAACCTTTTTATAGGGATATGTATTCTATCGGTTATTATTTTTCTGCTAGATTTTATAATGAAAAAGGTGATTGTAGCTATTTTTAAAAGCTATGCCTCAAAATCTAAAAACACCTTTGATGATTATTTGGTAAAAAACAAAACCTTTGATTATCTGGCACATATCGTACCACTATCTCTAATCGTTTGGATTCTCCCTATGTTATTTATTGCTTTTCCTACTGCAGAAAGGTATCTCGAGATCGTATTTAATATTATGGTCATCGTATTAACGATATGGGTGCTGAGGAGTGTTCTAAGAACATTTAGAGATTTCCTAAAATCTTTAACATCTTTCAAAGACAAACCTATTGATAGTTATGTTCAAGTATTTATGATATTTGTTTGGTCTATTGGAGCTGTTTTTATTTTCTCATCGATGACGGGAAAATCAATTTGGACATTCCTAACAGCTATCGGAGCAATGTCTGCTGTGATTCTTTTAATTTTTAAAGACACCATTTTAGGGTTTGTTGCCAGTATACAAGTAGCTGTAAATGACACAGTTAGAATCGGAGATTGGATCACTATGGAAAAATACGGTGCAGACGGAGATGTGATCGAGATTAATCTATCTTCTGTAAAAGTTCAGAATTTTGACAAAACTATTACTACCATACCTACTTATCATCTCACATCTGAGTCTTTTAGAAATTGGCGAGGTATGATGGATTCTGGAGGACGAAGAATTAAAAGAGCACTTTTGATCAAGACGACCAGTATCTCTTTTCTTTCTGAAAAAGATATTGAAAAACTTAAAAAAATAGAACTCATAACAGAGTATATCGAAAGCATTCAAAAAGATATAGATGGTTATAATCAAGAATATAAGATTGATAAAAGTATATTGATCAATGGCAGAAACTTAACTAATATGGGCGTTTTTAGGGTATATGTAGAATTATATCTTGAAAACCACCCCTATATCAATAATAATATGACAATAATGAGTCGTCAATTAGCTCCCTCTGCGCAAGGAACTCCTTTAGAAATATATGCTTTTTGTAACGATAAAATCTGGAAAAATTATGAGCGGATAATGGCAGATATATTTGATCATTTATTATCTACAATACCTTATTTCGATCTCGAAATATTTGAATTGAATTATATTATCGAAAAATAACGTACTTTATTAAAATATAACTTTTATGATTTCCAGTTTCAGATTAATTAGTTATCTAGAAGGCATATCTTACCTTCTTATCCTATTTGTAACTATGCCTTTAAAATATATTTTTGAATCTCCAGAACCCAATAAGGTAATAGGAATGGCTCATGGATTTCTTTTTCTAATCTATATTGTATTTGCATTTCTTATAAAACCAGAAAAACAATGGAACATCAAAACGCTAATGATTGTTTTAGTTTGTTCTATTATTCCTTTCGGAACTTTTTGGATGGATCGAAAGTACCTTGGTAAAACAACAAAAACTTAAACTAAACCACTACCTGCTTAAAACCGATAGGTTTATATTCTGACTTAAGTCGGCTAAAGTTTTGTACTAAAAAATAATTTAGTGGCTTTGTTGTTCTTGAAAATATAAAATCATAATTGCACTAAAATCTTTGTCTGAAGACCAGAGATTTTCTCTCATTCCCCGATAGAGACAATGAACTATCCCTAGGCAGAGGCAGAGCCGTCGAGGTATCAAAGACAACTTCGCTACAGGAATCAATCTTTTGTATTGGTTCTAAACGTCTTAAATCTTCACTTTCATTATAATACCAGTTTTTTT
>CAKMZM010000073.1:8301-15564 GCA_929200365.1 uncultured Flavobacteriaceae bacterium
TCGTGCCAAGACGGACAATCCTCGTGCCAATATAGAAACGTTATCACAAAAAATATGAAAACATACTCTTATTCTGGATACTCTATTCTAAGGTGATAAATATTAGTTAGTTTACGTTTAAAGACTTTTTTGATCTGTTGGATTTCTTTAAACGTAATATTAGCATTCAAGAACTGACCATCTTCCATTTGCTTACTCACTATTTTCTCTACAAAAGAATCAATTAAACTACTTGTTGGGTTTTTAAGACTCTTTGAGGCGGCTTCAATACTATCACTCATCATCAAAATGGCTGTTTCTTTAGAAAAAGGTTTGGGTCCAGAATATCTAAAATCTTCAATATTTACATTTTCACTAACCTCTTTTTCTTTTATATAAAAATAATAAACAGTACTTGTCCCATGGTGAGTTCTAATAAAGTCAATCACTCGATCTGGTAAGTTATTTTTTTTTGCGATCTCTATACCCCGTATTACATGATTGATAATAATTTTTGCACTTTCTCTAGGAGATAATACATCATGTGCATTACCCGAAGCAGATTGATTTTCGGTAAAATATGTAGGATTTGCCATCTTCCCAATATCATGATACAATGCTCCTACTCTTACCAACATTGCATTAGCCCCTATTTCATGAGCAGCAGCTTCTGCAATATTAGCCACATTAAGAGAATGATGAAATGTTCCTGGCGCTTTATTAGACAATTCTTTTAGTAAAACAGAATTTGTATCACTTAGTTCTAATAACGAAACATCAGAAATTAATCCAAAAATCTTTTCATATACATAAATCAAAGGGTGTACTATAAGCGTAGTAAATCCACTTATCACAAACAATACTACTATAGTCCAACTGATATTGCTTATACTCCCTTCATGAATAACATGAAATGCTATATACGACAGAATATAAATTAATGTAATCTGCCCTACAGAAATAAATAAATTAACTCTTTTAAAGGATTCTGAAATTGTTAGTATCGTTACAATTCCGGCAATGATCTGCAAAAAAGTATACTCATGGCTATTAGGCACTACAAATCCCAGTATTAATACTGTTATTACATGAGTAAACAACCCTAATCTCGAATCAAAAAATGCTTTTAATATTAAAGGAAGGATACATAACGGAACAACATAAATATAATCTGATTGGTATTTTACCACCAATGTTGTGATTAATACCAGAAAAAATACATTAAAAAAGATAAAAGTTATCTGAGTATTATTTTCGTATATATCGGCTCTGTATTTTTTGATAAACAATAAAAGCATCATAAGTGCTAATGAAACCAGTAGGCTATATCCTAATACGATCCAATAAAAGTTTTTATCACTCCATACCTGAGATTCATATTCTGCTTTTAGTGAATTTAATATTTGTAATTTATCTCCTTCTACCACCTCTCCTTTGGCTATAATCCTACTCCCTCTAGACACTCCTCCTCTTGTAGTAAGAACTTTCTCTAATTCAATTTCCAAAGTACTCTCTGTTAGTTTTTTATTTAATCTTACATTTGGTTTTATCAAATCATAAAACAGAGCTACATAATTGCTTTTAAACTTTACATATTCACTTTTATCAATACGAGAATCAATTATTTTGGTTAAGACGCCAGAGGTTAGAATTTGACCATACGTTATTGCTTCTGCTGTATTTCCTTTATTTAAAAAAATTTGCCTGTCACCATCATAAGAGTATTTTTCTTGCAAGATTCCATATCTATATATATCATTCAACAATATCCTACCAAAAAGTTTTGCCTGATCCCTACTACTACTGTGGTCAAGTACTTTTAAGTAATTAGAAAATGCAGCATCATAAGATTCTTTAGCAGAATTAGCAATTATAGTATCATACTCAAAATAAGGAATTACATTATCATTAATTTGTTTTTTCTCTTTTTCAATTTCTGTTTCGGTTTTTGCTATTGCAAAATCAAAAGGAGCATATAAATTTTCATATTGCCAGGGTTTACCTTTTATAAATTCATATTTAAATATTCCTCCTTTTGGAAATAGATATACAATGAGTGCTGTGGTAGATATAAAAAGAAAAATCCTATAGATAAAGGATTGTCTTTTATATAATTTGTTCAAAAACCTTTTCATGATATTGTTTTTTTTAATCAATTACGATTAATTGATTTAAAAATTCAATACTACTACTTATAGCGTTTTCATAATATTGTTCTTCCATCAAACATTTTGGTTTAAAACTTATAAAACCCTATGGTCAAACTTTATTTTTGCCCGTTTCGTAAGTATTATTATATAAATTACTCAAAAGTAGTAAAAAATAAATCAGTACCATACCAAGATTCTTGTTAGTAACTTCGCTGTACATATCTTTTAAAAATTACTAAATTTGTATTCTAAACAATATCGCAGATTATAAAAAATAAAGAAATGGGCAAAGAAGTAGTAATCGTATCCGCAGTACGCACACCAATAGGAAGTTTTATGGGTAGTTTATCTACTATCCCTGCTACTCAATTGGGAGCCACTGCTATTAAGGGTGCATTAGATAAAATAAATCTTCCCCCTTCATTAGTTCAAGAAGTATTCATGGGTAATGCAGTACAGGCTGGAAATGGGCAAGCCCCAGCAAGACAAGCTGCACTAGGTGCGGGTATTAAAGATACAGTTCCTTGTACTACAGTAAATAAAGTATGCTCTAGTGGTATGAAAGCTGTTATACACGCTGCACAAACCATTGCTTTGGGGGATGCAGATATTGTAGTTGCAGGAGGAATGGAAAACATGAGTTTAATACCCCATTATGTGAGATTAAGAGCAGGGCACAAGTTTGGACCACAGACTCTGGAAGATGGTATGCAAAGAGATGGACTGATAGATGCCTATGATCAAAATGCAATGGGCGTTTGTGCAGACCTTTGTGCTACAGAACATAATGTTAGTAGAGAAGAGCAGGATGCTTTTGCTATTCAATCCTATGAACGTTCTGCAAAGGCTTGGGCAGATGGTAAGTTTAATAATGAAGTAGTTCCTGTAGCAGTACCTCAGCGTCGTGGCGAACCCGTTATGGTTACAGAAGATGAAGAGTATAAAAATGTAAAAACAGAAAAGATACCTACTTTACGTCCTTCTTTTTCTAAAGAAGGAACAGTTACTGCTGCAAATGCTTCTACAATCAATGATGGTGCAGGAGCTGTTGTTGTTATGAGTGCTGAAAAAGCTAAAGAACTTGGATTAAAACCTCTTGTAAAAATAAAAAGTTATGCTGATGCTGCACAAGAACCAAAGTGGTTTACTACAACGCCTGCAAAAGCATTACCAAAAGCAATAGAAAAAGCAGGAATCTCTCTTGAGGATATAGATTTCTTTGAATTTAATGAAGCTTTTTCTGTTGTTGGATTAGCTAATCAAAAAATTCTAGGGCTTAATGACACTAACATCAATGTAAATGGTGGTGCCGTTTCTCTGGGGCATCCACTAGGGTGTTCTGGTGTTCGAATATTGATTACTTTAATCAACGTATTAAAACAAAATAACGCCAAGATTGGTGCAGCAGCTATCTGTAATGGTGGTGGTGGTGCATCGGCTATGATTGTCGAAAGCATATAATTGTAAATCAAAAAAACAGAATTAAGGGGCGAAGGTTTTTATCCCGCTAATGTCGTTTTTCTGAATTTCGATCTAATAATATAATAATCTGACGTTTATTCGTCTTTTTCCTATAAAAAATTCATGCAATACGGTATTTGTAATTTAAGTATTGTCCCTCTACGTTTTGAACCTCAAGACCCTAGTGAAATGGTTTCCCAAGTAGTATATGGTGAACATTTTAAAGTGCTAGAAAAACGTAAAAAATGGAGTAAAATTCGTTTGGCTTTTGATCAATATGAAGGCTGGATTGATAACAAACAATATATAGAAATCACCAAAGAAGAATATATTAATTTTGATAAAAAACCTCTTTGCATGGTGGGAGATATGGTCGAATTTGTAAGTTGTGATGATAACCAATTAATGCTTATTCCTTTTGGGGCCTCTCTCACAGCATTAGACTTTTTTGAGCATCAATATGAAGGCGTAAGAATTACAGAAAAGCAACCAAAAAAAAATATAGTAGATATCGCTTTTCTGTTTCTTAATACCCCATACCTATGGGGTGGAAAAACAAATTTTGGGATTGACTGTAGCGGGTTTACTCAAATGGTATATAAATTAAATGGTTACAAGCTATTACGAGACGCTTCTCAACAAGCAACACAAGGAGAATCACTAAGTTTCATTGAAGAAAGTGAGCCTGGGGATCTCGCTTTTTTTGATAATGAAGAAGGAACAATTACCCATGTAGGTATTATGATGAAGGATAATTATATTATTCACGCTCATGGTAAGGTACGAGTAGATCGTATTGATCATACTGGAATCTATAATGCTGAGAAACGTACACATACTCATAAATTAAGAGTGATCAAACGTATTATACCAAATGAATTATAAAATACGATATAATAGGGGCAATTGCTTTCTTTTTTTATGAAGGTGTAAAACTCTTGCATAGCATTACGGAAGTTTTTTACAATACAATAAGAGAAGAAATGAACACGTATATTTATTGTGTTTTATAGTTAATTTGGTATTATCTAATTTAGAGCATGTTTAAAACATTCCTATGCTTAGCTATAATATCAATAAAAATAACGTTCAGAAATATTTTTCTGAACGTTATCTTTTATCGTTACCCAGCAAATCACTTTAGTTTGTAGATTGCCGTTTGTGAATACAACTCTTAATGAATAATTAATCTCTTAACCTTAGATGATGATCCATCATGTATTTTCACATAATATATCCCATTAACTAAATTACTGGTATTATAACTAACAATATTAGTTTTTGACGACATATTAAATCTCTTCATCATTACACCATTAATGTTGTAAATTATTACAGAAACAGGTGCATCTGTCTCTGGTACATATTGAATTGAAATATCATTACCTCTTTTCACCGCATTAGGGAATATACTTAAAGATGCGCCAATACCACTGTTACCCCTTCTTGAAAGGTTGGCTGTATAAGATCTACTCCAATCACTAGTATCAGATCCATTTCTTGCACGTAACCTATATTCGTATGATGATACACTTCCTTCTCTGGCAACCCAGTAATAATATGTATTGGAAGTACCAACTGTAGACCAGCTACCATTTCTCCTAAGTTGTATGTCATACTGGCTAGCTCCAGATACCAGACTCCATACGATAAAAAATCCTGAACTAAAGTTATCACTTCGTATACCTGTTGGCACGGGTAATGTATTATTACCACCATCTCCAGAAAGTTGTACTGTTCGCTCACTAGAATAAGAACTACTTCCTTCACTATTAGTGGCTCTTACTCTCCATCTTTGTGTACTATTAGTAGGTAATCCTCTGAAACTATAAGAAGTTTGAGCTGTATTTCCCTGAGTTTCCCATCTTCCTCCAACTAATAATTGAACTTCATATGAAGTTGCAGAAGACACTCTACCCCATGATCCTGTAAAAGATGTAGTTGCGACATTAGATTCTCTTAAACCTGTTGGGGTTTGAGGCACGTTTCCACCACCACCATCAACAACACCTGTAGCAACCAGATTAGATCTTTGCCATAATGGTCTTCTAGCAGGATGTTCTAAAGCTGCAAGCATTCTGCTTACCTGTCCTTGTGTATACATTTTGTAACAACCAGCTGCTCCGTTATATCCCATGTAGTTCTCATAATTTATATAAGCACCACAATCAGATGTCTCACTACAATTACCATCATTATCTCTGGTATCTTGTGGAGTATCGCTTACCTGATCAGTACCACTACATCCTCCCTCGTGGGTATGAATCAGATTTAACCAATGACCAAATTCATGTGTAAATACTGAAGCAAATTCATTATTAGTATTTCCAAAAAGATAACGACCGTTATATACTACTCTGGCAGTATTATTATTAGACATACCTGTATGAGGATACCACGCTACTCCAGAATTATAGTAATCACCATCATTGTATAAATCAGACTGAATGTAAACATTCATATATTTATAATTATCCCAGGCAAAAGATCTTATTTGAGAGTCATATGTGTCATCATTACCAAATCCACTTCTGGCTCCATGAAATTCTACTCCTGTAGTACGATTACCATTGGGGCCAATTTTAGCAAGTTTAAATTCAATATTTAATCTGCCACGAATAGACCTAAATCTGGAGTCGACTGTATTATAGTCACTATTTTGCCCATTAAATTCTCTGTTTAATTCAGATATGGCTCTCTCTATTGTTGATTGAGTTACTGATGTACCGCTAAAATCAGTTCCAAAAACATGAACTACTACCGGAATAGTGTAAGTAGCTTGTCTTGATTTTAATGCTTTTCCAGAGGAAATAAACTCTTTGGTGTAGTTCTCGAATTGCAAATATTCTGCTTTTGCCTTCTTCGATTTATTAATCATTTTTTTATTCATTTCTGAAGCTTTACATTCGGTAAATTTCTGAGAAAAAGCCTCTTCCGAAATAAATAGAACCAGTACTGCGAGTACTAAAAGTTTTAAATTTTTCATAATAGTTTGTGTTAATATTTATAGTCAGTACTAAATTTATACAAAAAACAAAACAAAAACTTATAAATTATTATCACATCTTTATACTAAATTACCCAACTACTTAAAAACTAACACTTTGAACAAAATATTTCTCATAAATTTCAAATCTTATCTTAAAAACAGAAATATTTAAACTTTTGTTTGTTATCCTTATATACGCTAAGAGCATGTTTATTATATTACATTTATAAAGTATAGAGTCCTAATAAACCCATAAAACACTATCATATTAATTTAGTTTCAAAATGGAATTACCAGAAGTTCTAATCAAACCAGTACAACTAAAAGATAACCGTAAGTTATTGAATATTGGGTATCAGACATTTTATGATGCCTTTGGCCCTCCTCATAACACCAAAGAGAATATCAATGAGTACCTTAATGAAAAATTCACTTTGGATAATGTTACACAAGAGCTCAATAATCCAAATTCTAAATTTTACTTTGCTTGGATAAATAATCAAATAGTAGGGTATATTAAAATAAATTTTGGTAATGCTCAAACAGAACCTGTAGAAGGTAACACTCTAGAAATAGAACGAATATATGTTGTAAAGGAGCATCAGGGGAAAAAAATTGGGCAATTGCTATTTCAAAAAATCTTACAAATAGCAAAAGAAAAATCTAATAAACTTATCTGGTTAG
>CAKMZM010000074.1 GCA_929200365.1 uncultured Flavobacteriaceae bacterium
ATGCGCTAAGCGTTTTTAACAATCGAAGGAAACGTTCCTGCACTAATGTATAGCCCTCCAACGGTCAAGGAAACGTTTCTGCACTAATGTATAGCCTTCCAACGGTCGAAGAAACGTTCCTGCACTAATGTATAGCCCTCCAACGGTCAAAGGAAACGTTCCTGCACTAATGTATAGCCCTCCAACGATCGAAGAAACGTTCCTGCACTAATGAGGTCATGCCTATTTTGTAAAGGTGCTAATTTTTTATATGTTTGATAAGAAATAAAAATGTGCAAACAAATCGATTGGTTTCAGGCATACTTGCCTTGCTCTGATTCATATATTTGGTATTGTGCGTGATAGAATCTATCCTGATCAAAAATTAAAAATGAACAAAATTAAATCAAACCTAATTAAAGCTGAAAAAATTGCTGTTGAATTATTTAATGAAGTTGAAGCTAGAAACTTAATCATTTCAGGTAAAGATGAAGAAACACTAAATAAAGAAATATTTGGTTTAGCAAAAGAATTATTTGATATTGAAAAACATTGGCATAAAAGAATAGTAAGAAGTGGCGAGAACACTTTACACCCTTATAAGGAAAACCCACCCAACAAAATTATTCAAGAAAATGATATATTATTTTTTGATTTTGGACCAATAATAGAAAAATGGGAAGCCGATCTAGGACGAACTTATGTAATAGGAAACGATCCATTAAAACTTAAATTAAAAAACGATATAGAAATAGCTTGGCAGGAAACAAAAAACTGGTTTGATAAACAGACTGAACTAAAAGCTTCAAAATTATTTGAGTTTGCTGAGAATAAAGCACTCGAATATGGTTGGGAATTTGGAGGAGAAATTGCAGGGCACTTAATTGGGGAATTTCCGCACGAAAGATTAGAACCAGGAAATTATCAATTATATATTCACCCAGATAATCAAACAAATATATTTGAATTAGACTCTAATGACCAAAAAAGAAATTGGATTTTAGAGATGCACTTTGTGGATAAAAAAAATAAAATTGGTGGGTTTTATGAGCAACTACTAACTTAAAAACGAAAGCTAGATCAACTCTATATTTTTAAAGACCTCATTTTGAAGATAACGAGTTGGTATATAGCTAAACTGCATCGGTTTTTTGCAAAAATGAGGTAGCTACCTTGCTTTTTATCTTTTTGTTTATCAATTTCAGGTACCTCTTCAAGTTATAAGCAATGGCAGATAGATATATCACTTTGTTGGTCTGTTGTATAGTATAGAGTTTGATGCTTGTTTTTGACCACAAATCACAAACTTTACAGCTTGTTTTATTCTAATCTATAAACCCTGTGCCTTTGCCTTCTTTATAAAAATTGATTTTGAATTACGTATCAGTAGAAAATATCGCTAAAGGGTTTGGAGAGCGTATCCCAGCTATACGAAGTTTGCAACTTTGTAGTGGTATGAGAAATTGAAAATGAAAATGAGGAACGAATCTTAGGGAGACAGACATTTCGCAATTGTCGACCCAAATGGAATCGGAATTGATATCGTTACTTACACTAAACCAGAACAACAAAATGCTTTGTTCGATAACCAGATGCTCGCATGACTTGTAAAATCCAATATGAACACCTAGTTATAGGCAACAGTTTTTTTCTATCCAATGATGAATAATCTGGCTCATTTGTTTTGGTTGTCCTTCGTGAGGAAAGTGCCCTTCTTTGTCAATTAAAAACAATTCAGAATTTGGCATTAACTGGTGGATTCTGTCTGCAATTCCTATTTCTTTTACGGGGTCATTTTCTCCATAAATCAGAAGTGTTGGTTTGGAGTTAAGTGTTGTTTCGAATCCTTGTTTAATTTTTTTCATGAATACTTCACTTTCTTTGAGGTTGAATAACATTTGAGTTATCTGTCTGCGTTTTTCACGAGTGTTAAACATTCGCTTATATTCACCACGTTCTTCTCTTGTCAATTTTCGTGTTCTAACACCATACTTAAAAGTAGCATTCACTAAAAAATTAGTGGTTGCATTAAACCAGGTAAAGAATTTGCTGCCTGCGATTTCAAGTATTTTTGTCAATTTTTTATATTCGCTAATGGGATAGATAATGGTATCAGTTAGAATAATTCCCTTAAATAATTCAGGATGATTTATTGCTGCACCAAATGCAGATGGGCCACCTGTATCGTGACCAAGAATATAAATATCTTTTAGGTTTAGTTTTGAAATGAATTTTTCAAGGATTCTGCTTTGCCCTTCAATGTTCATTTTGTAACCAGAACTTGCTGTAGAAAGTCCAAATTTGGGATAGTCGATAGCAACACACCTGTAATTATTCCTGAGAGTTTTTACAAAGTCGCGATACATAAATGAAGAGGCTAACGGAGGGTGACTAAATACAATAATTTCTCCTTCTCCTTCGTCAATATAATGAATATTATTGCCATCAATGTTTATCCATTTACTGTCAAATGGATATAAGTTGGTGTTATATTGTTTCATGTTTATCTGTTTTTAATTTAACAAAATTGTATGACTGAATTAGAACTTTTAGTGCAAAATCAATATCTTCATTGGTTCTGAGATGTATTGAAATTCCATTTTTTGCATACGTATTCTGGGTTACTCGTTTATCTAGTAATAAGTTGGTTTGAATCTCTTTTGGAAAAAGAATATCTACTACGCGATTTCCGTGAATATGCCCAATGGGTTTGTTTTTATATCGCCATTCTATTGAGCCAAAAAGATGTTTACCTTTTTTAATATTGGGCAAAGAAGAAATTGTAGAATCAATTCTTTTAAAAGCACCTGTTGGATGTGGTAACAAGTAATAATTAACTACCCAAAAGAAGTAGTGATTGAAGATTTTTTTAAATCGCATTTGCATCATTTTAATAATGATACAAAGGTGATAAGTGAATACTAAAAAAATCTTGTCCTATGACAAGAAAAATTGCTAGGAGATTTTTTTTCTAATTCTGCTTAAGGAAGTATCTGTTACCCCTAAAAATGATGCAAGATTTTTTAATGGGATTTTTTGCATATAGTTTGGATTGTTTAAAAGGTCTAAATAGCGTTATTCAGCAGATTTTGTCTGAAAGGAGAGCATTCGTTCCATTATATTTACAGAGACATATTCTGCATATTTTCTTCCAAATTGTAAGTATTCGGGATTGTCCAGGTACAGTTTTTCAAGTTTCTCTTTTGACAGCATACAAATTTCAGAATCTTCTACTGCCTGAACATAGAATGTAGCTTTTGAGCCTTTAAAAAAGGCAAGTAAATCCCCAATCATCATTCCTTCAAACGAAAACCAAACCGTAATTTCTGTTCCTTCTTTATCGTAAAAAAAGACTCTGAATGCTCCTTTTTTTATAAAGGCAAGAAATGAACAGTCTAGACCTGGCTTTAATAAAAAGTTTTTCTTTTTCACTTTTTGAACAATATCAAAAGCTTTTACAAAATTTTCAGTATCTGTAAGAGGAATGTATTTTTTGAAAAATGTTTTGAGTTCATTCATTCTTATTCAAACTAATGTAGGACCATATCGCTAAAAACTAAAATTTTATAACAAGTTGTTTCTTTATGTTTTTTACTCCCCAATTCTTAATCAAATTTAACAAAATTACCGTTATTTTGTATCTATTGCATTATATATTTGGTAGTCTTTACTTATAGATACCATTCTTTTGGATAACCTTTACTAACCTAAAGAATAATAATTTTGATAATAAACCAAGGTGACATTTTACCCTGTTACTACACATATATCGAATATCGAATGTTAGTCATATATTGAGGTTAAAAATATATTCACAGCTAATTAAATTAATACTATTCAAAAATGAAATCAATAAAAAACATAATTATACTTATGCTATTACTAACCTCTTGTCAATTTCAAAAAGCAGATTAGAATCAAAAACCAATTAATGCAGAAGAAATACAAATTGCGAAAGACCTTATTCAAGGTGCCTTTGATGATTTATGGGCAGGTGTAGACTCTACTAAGATTAGTAATTATCACACCGATGATTTTGTTATCCTAGAGCAGGGAGAAGTATGGAACAACGATCGAATAAATATATATATGCGCAAGCAACTTGCTAAACCTAATAGAGCTAAGAGGACAAATAGGATGGAATATATCTCAATAGATAAATATGGTAAGTCCATTCAAATTGCATATTACAATTTTGCTGAATTTACACGTGCTGATACCTTGGTGGGGAAAGCTCGATGGTTGGAAATCGCACTGGCTGCACCTACTAAAGATGGATGGAGACTGAAAATGATGCACTCAACCTGAACAGGCGATTAAGGGGAATTTCATCCCTAAACCTCAATGTCATTTAGTTTCCCCAAATACATTTAAAAAAGCAAATTTGAAAGTATTTTGATCATCGGTGTGACAAGAAATTTTAAATCTTATCCTTAATAAACGATATTATTACTGTACCTATCTCCTGATCTGATATGGGGCTTAACGCTTATTTTTAACAATAAGCTATAAACTTTACAGCTTGTTTCTTTCAAATCTATAAACCTTGTACCTTTGCTTTTTTATAAAAATTAACTGTGAATTACGTATCTGTAGAAAATATAGCTAAATCATTTGGAGAGCGAATACTCTTCAAAAATATTTCTTTTGGAATAAACGAAGGGCAGAAAATAGGTTTTGTTGCCAAAAACGGAACTGGAAAAACTTCATTACTGGATATTATTGCCGGAGATGAAGAACCCGACGAAGGACAAGTAGTATATCGCAAAAATCTAAAAGTTGCTTTTTTACCTCAGGAACCTAACCTAGACCCTGCTCTCACTATAGAGCAAACCATTTTTGCCTCAGACAATGATATTCTTCAGGTGATTAACACTTATGAAAAAGCATTATTAAACCCCGACGATGTAGAAAGCTATCAGCAAGCATTTGAGAAAATGGATGCTAGTAATGCATGGGATTTTGAAACACAGTATAAACAAATACTTTTTAAACTTAAATTAGAGAATCTTAACAAAAAAGTAAGTGAATTATCTGGTGGACAAAAGAAACGATTAGCACTGGCAAATATATTATTAAGTAAACCTAATCTGTTATATCTCGATGAACCTACCAATCATCTGGATTTAGAAATGATAGAATGGCTGGAAGAGTATTTTGCAAAAGAGAACTTTACCCTATTCATGGTTACTCATGATCGTTATTTTCTAGAGAATGTATGTAATGAGATTATAGAATTAGAAAATGGTCAACTCTATAGCTACAAAGGCAATTATGCTTATTATCTGGCAAACAAGGAAGCCAGAGTGATCAATGAACAAATCACAACAGATAAAGCCAAGCAACTATACAAGAAGGAATTAGACTGGATGCGCCGCCAACCCAAAGCACGTACTACCAAATCTAAATCTAGAATTGATGATTTCTACGAAATAAAAGAACGTGCTCATAAACGCCGTAATGATCATGAAGTTCAGCTTGAGATCAATATGGAGCGTATGGGGAGTAAAATTCTCGAACTTCATAAAGTTTCTAAACGTTTTGACAACCTTATCTTATTAGATCAATTCGAATATGTTTTCAAAAAAGGAGAGCGTATTGGTATTATTGGTAAAAACGGAACAGGAAAATCTACTTTTTTGAACATGATTACAGGTTCGATTACACCAGATCATGGAAAAATTGTGATCGGTGATACGATAAAATTTGGATATTATACACAAAGTGGTATAACTATTAAAGAAGGACAAAAAGTTATTGATGTAATTCGAGAGTTTGGAGATTACATTCCCTTAAAAAAAGGACGGCAAATTTCTGCCCAACAGTTGCTTGAACGTTTTTTATTTGATCGCAAAAAACAATATGATTATGTTGAAAAACTAAGTGGTGGCGAGCGAAAACGATTGTATCTATGTACCGTTTTAATACAAAATCCCAATTTTTTGATTCTGGATGAACCCACCAACGATTTAGACATAGTAACTCTTAATGTACTTGAAAACTTTTTGCTGGATTTCCCTGGATGTTTGATTGTTGTATCTCATGACCGTTATTTTATGGATAAGATCGTGGATCACTTATTTGTATTTAGAGGTAATGGTGCTATTCAGGATTTTCCTGGTAATTATACCGATTATCGTATTTATGAAGATAGTAAAGAAGTCGAAATAAAAACATCTGATACTACAGAGATAAAAGCAAAAAACACCTGGAAAAAGGACAATAAGGCTGCACTTTCTTATAATGAGCAAAAAGAATTTAAAAAAATTGAACGAGAGCTTAAAAAATTAGAGCTACAAAAGAAAGAAATCGAAAATCTTTTTGCCGAAGGTAATCTGGATGAAGAAAATATAAATACTGAATCCAAAAAACTTCAGAAAATCATTCAGGAAATTGAAGAAAATGAAATGAGATGGTTTGAACTTTCTGAAAAAATGGAAGAATGATTTCAATTTTTCGAATTACAATTTAAGAATTACGATATATGTTATCTCAAATAAAAGCATATCTCAGGTTTCTTTTCAGATCTACCAATCAACATGGGGTACATTCGCCTTTTGTGTATAATTTGGTTACTAGATGTTTTTACAATAGTGAAAAAAGAAAAGCATACACAGTAATACAATCAAAATTCAAAAAAGCAGATCAAAAACCTAGTATCAAATATAGTACTGCCAAACTTCTAAATCGCTTACTTTCTTATTTTGATATTAAAACCGTACTTGTTTTGGCAGATTCTTCAGATTTTAGGTTAATATCAGAAATCATGTCTATTGAAAATTCTGTTTTAATTGATAACAATACCTCATCTAACCATAGTTATGATATGATTTATCTCGATATAAATCACTTCAGGTATATGTCTAATATCGAATCATTATTACCTAAAATGCATAACGACAGTGTTATTGTACTTAATTCAATACATAAATCCAAAACCAATGTTGTTTTATGGAATAGGGTTAAAGAGCACCCTAAAATAACCGTAACCATTGATACTTTTTATCTGGGTTTTGTGTTTATCAGAAATGAGCAGGTTAAAGAACATTTTACAATTAGAATGTAACAACTTTTTATGTGCTGCGTCATATAAACTAATAATTGTACTTTAACAATCCGAAAAGGTTACTTATATGGGAAATGTTATAGAAATTAGAGGGATTATCAGAAATTTTCAATTAGGGCAAGAAACAGTATATGTGCTTAAAGGTATTGATCTTGATATTGCTCGTGGAGAATATCTGGCAATAATGGGTCCTTCTGGCTCTGGTAAATCTACGCTAATGAATCTTTTGGGATGTCTTGATACACCAACTGATGGGACTTATAATCTAAACGGAAATGATGTTAGCAAAATGACCGATAATGAATTAGCTGATATTCGAAATCGGGAAATTGGTTTTGTGTTTCAGACTTTTAATTTATTGCCCAGAACTACTGCATTAGATAATGTTGCATTACCCATGATCTATGCAGGTGCTTCTAAAAAAGATAGAACCATTAGAGCAGAAGAGGTGCTTACAGATGTTGGTTTATCTGATCGAATGGATCACAAACCTAATCAACTCTCTGGTGGGCAGAGACAACGTGTAGCTGTTGGTCGCGCATTGGTAAATAAACCATCGATAATACTGGCCGATGAACCTACCGGAAATCTGGATTCTAAAACCTCATTAGAGATCATGCAGCTTTTTGATCAAATTCATGCAGCAGGTAATACTGTTATTCTTGTTACTCACGAAGAAGAAGTTGCAGCACATGCACATCGTGTTATTCGTTTGCGTGATGGGATGATAGAAAGCGACGTAAGAAACAAATAGTTTATATTACCCTCAAGGTTTTGAAAACCTTGAGGGTCTAAGATTAATTTGTATTTTGGGGATTCATTTTTTAACCGAAAATTCATGCAACCATTACATATCCTACTCCTTATTGCGGCTTATTTTGGAATTCTGCTTCTCATCTCTTATTTCACAGGAAAAAGCTCAGGAAATGATGCTTTTTTTAAAGCCAACAAGCAATCACCGTGGTATATTGTAGCTTTTGGGATGATTGGTGCATCACTAAGTGGTGTAACCTTTATCTCTGTCCCAGGGTGGATTGAGGCTTCACAGTTTAGCTATATGCAGGTAGTATTAGGGTATATTTTGGGATATACTGTTATTGGCACTGTACTACTTCCTCTCTATTACAAACTTAATTTAACTTCAATTTATACATATTTAGATGAACGTTTTGGTAAGTATTCTTATAAAACTGGGGCTTCATTTTTTTTATTGTCGCGAGTAATTGGAGCGAGTTTTAGATTGTTTTTGGTGGCAAATGTTTTGCAATCTATTCTTTTTGATGCTTTGAGGGTGCCTTTCTGGGTTACTGTTGTCATAACTATATTATTAATCTGGCTATACACTTTTAAATCAGGAATTAAAACGATTGTATGGACCGATACTTTGCAAACATTATTTATGCTTATTGCTGTTGGTGTAGCGATATATTATGTATCAGATGATTTAGGGATTCAGGGTTCAAACTTATTGGGTTATGTATTAGAAAGTGATCTTTCGAGGATGTTCTTTTTTGATGATTTTAAAAATGCAAATTATTTTTGGAAACAATTTTTATCAGGTGCATTTATTGCAATTGTCATGACAGGGCTAGATCAAGATATGATGCAAAAAAATCTTACCTGCCGAAACTTAAAAGATGCTCAAAAAAATATGTTTTGGTTTACTATTGTATTAACTATTGTAAACTTTATATTTTTAGGCCTTGGATTACTACTTACCCAATACGCATCACAAAATGGGATTGATGCTCATAAAGATCAACTTTTTCCTGTAATTGCTACACAAAGTGGATTAGGTTTTGGTATCGCTATCTTTTTTGTACTTGGTCTTATTGCTGCAGCATATAGTAGTGCCGATAGTGCGTTGACCTCATTAACCACATCATTTAGCATCGATATACTTGATATTGAAAAGAAATACAGTCTAGCAGATCAGGTCAAGACCCGAAAAAAGATCCATATTTTATTTTCAATATTACTAGTTATAGTGATTATTATATTTAAATATGTCATCCAAGATGAAAGTGTAATTAAGAAACTTTTTAAATTCGCAGGTTTTACTTATGGACCATTACTAGGTTTATATGCATTTGGGCTATTTACGAGATTAAAAGTAAAAGATAAATTGGTTCCTATCATTTGCATTATTTCAGTAATAACATCCATAATCATCAACTTATCATCTCAATTATATGTTTATTTCTCTACTAAAAATTCTTGGATCGTTTCTGAAAAAATAGCTGCAGAATTATATTATCAAATAGGTTTTGAAATACTTATAATTAATGGAGGTCTAACCTTTTTAGGTCTATTATTATCTTCTATTTTAATACTGATTCGTAGACAGTAATACAAGAGTACAGGCGATCTCAATTTCAATATTTGCTGCTTTGAGTTTTTGATACAATTCTGGGTTTTCTGTTCCAGGGTTAAAAATTACTCTTCTGGGATTTAGCTGTATGATATCATCATAATAAGGCTGCTGCCTAGTAGGATTTAAATATAAAGTAATAGTATCTATATTGTCTACATCATTTATATCTGTTTTAATTTTTATACCAGCAACTTCTCCTTTTTTTAATCCAACAGCAACAACTTCATGATCATAGTTTACCAGTTTATGAATGGCAAAATTCGAATATCTATCTGCTTTTAATGACGCTCCCAAAACTAATGTTTTTTTATGCATAAATAGTGTTTAGATTTAAAATAAGAAAGATAAATTTATTAGATTGAAATTATTTAAACGTTAAAAATAACCTGAAAAATGTTAAAAATAAAAGATCAATGTAACACAAATCAAAACACTTCGTCTTACATATAAAGGATCATGAATTTAGTTAGTTACATAATAACCAAATTTTATTCATAGTTGATGGTTAGTGTTACTATTTGGTTATTACAGAAAGCCACCTCTTATAATAGAGGTGGTTTTTAGGTTTATACAAATCTAAAAATCGTTTCAGTCAATAAACTTAAAAAGTTCTACATAAAAATGCTCTAATTGAAATGGTTTTGAAATAACACCATTCATTCCTGAAGAAGACATTTTTTCTTTGTTTTCATTAATATCTACTGCTGTCAATGCTATAATGGGTGTTGTTTTATTAAAACCTCGTATAATTTCTGTTACTTCATAACCATTCATTTTTGGCATATGGATATCCATTAAAACAACATCGAAATTGTGTTTTTTCATCAAATCTATTGCATCATCGCCATTATCAATCACTACAACATTGGCATTTTTAGTTTCAAGAATTCGTTTGGTTATCATTTGATTTATAGCATTATCATCTACAACCAAAATAGTTTTGTTTTTCAGGCTTGTATTTTGATTATCATTTGTGTTTTTCATAACTCTTCCATAATCCTTTTCATATTTAAAACTTAAGTTAAAGGAAAAACTTGTTCCTTTATTAGGCTCGCTCTCTACATAAATTTTACTTCCCATAGCGTCTAATAAACGCTTTACAATTGCTAAACCTAAACCTGCTCCTTCATAATTACGATTAAGTTGTACAGATTCCTGATAAAAATCCTCGAATATACGAGTTTGCATTTGTTTAGAAATACCAATACCATCATCCTTGATATGTATTTTTAGTATGACTACTTCTTTATTTTCTGATTCACAATCAATACAATCAACATTAAGCCAAATATTACCGTTTATGGTAAACTTTAAAGCATTACCTACCAAATTAATTATTATCTGAGATAATTTTACAGAATCTCCTTTTAATTTTTTTGGAATATTATCATCAATATGTATATGTATGGTGTTATTATTTTCTTTTTTTAAATAACTTAATGCACTTTTTAAATTATTTATTACCTCTTCAATATTAAACTCTATATTATTTAATTCTATTTTGTTTGCATCATATTTATTAATCTGAAGTATATTATTTATTAAAGCAAGTAAATGCTCTCCTGATGATTTTAATGCATTAAGATATTGTATTTGTTCTTTTTTTGGATTTTGATCAATCAAAATATCAGTTATCCCAGTAACAGCATAAAGAGGGGTTCTAAGTTCATGACTAATCGTAGAAAAGAAATTAGTTTTTAATTGCGAAGCATACTCTGTTTTTTCTTTAGTTTCAAGAAGTTCTTTATTTTTTCGTTGTAAACGATTATTTAATTTTAAACGATTTTTATTAGAACGATATAGTAGTATTACGACACTAATAGTGATAAAAAATAAAGTAAGTAGAGCTAGTGCAAAATATTTTATTTTCTGAATTGATTGTTTTTGATTTTTATTTAATTCTTTTGTTAGATTTAAACTACTTTCTCTTTCAAACAAATTACGTTCTAGTTTGTTTTTCTCTTCTAATAAACTCTGTTGACTTTCAAAATTATTTTCTAAATAAATAATTTGATTTGCCATAGATTTTTTAGCATTCTCAGATTGATTTAGTTTATCAAATAAAATAGTTCGATCTTTTTCTATACTAATCAATCCAACATAATAACAATACTTTAACGCAATTATCTCTGCACTTCTTAAATTCTCAAGAGCTTCTACGTAGTTTTCTTTTTTTGCATTAATATCTGCTAAGTATGTATAAGAATCAATAATAATACTCAATTGTTGTTCGGTATCAGGTTGATACAGCCTAATTGTTTCTTTTAAATAAAAAGAAGCATTCGTATAGTCTTTAAGTTTGTATTTAATTTCAGCAATATTAAATGTTGGCCATAATAGTTTATAGGTATCATTAAGTTCTAATGCTAAATCTCTTGATTGTTTATATTTTTTTTCAGCATTAACATAATCCTTTTTTTCAAAATATAAATTAGCTATATTATTATAATGATAAATAAGATAAGATTTGTAGTTAGCACGCACTAGAGCTTCTTTTGACAACATATAGTTTTTTTCTGCATTGTTATAATCTCCAATCGAAAAAAAGATACCTCCTATACAGTTATAGGCTTCGCCAATAATAGAATCATTATCATTTTTTTTTCCATATTCTAATGCAAAACTAAGCTGTTTATATGCCTTACTATATTCTCCTTTATTAGAGATTATAAAGGATTCATAAATTAACTTAAAAATACTGTCTTTATGCCTTTTGGGGGATTGTGCGCTACTATATATAATACTAATGAAGTATATAAAGATAAACGCATTTTTTTTCATAATCTATTTTTTTAGCTAAAAGTATATTTAAGCATACCTATAGGAATTAAGCCCAATTAAAAGTATTATTTTTCTGGCAAACTTTACATTTTTCTTCTGAATTTGTTCTTTTATTATACTTTGGATATAGACTCATTAAAAAATTCTTTATCATTATATAAAAGTTAAAATTCTTATTTACAGGCTAAAAATCAAAGAAACTCTTGCTATAAATCCGGCTCTTTTAACAACATAAGAACTTTCTAAAAATTAAACTTAAAAACCATTATAAATTCATTTTTAAATAGGTTATGAAGTTTTATTTTGTTGCTTTTTTCAATAGTGAAAACCAATTACATTACTAAAAATAGTGAATTAACTTCTATTTCATATACTCATAATCATAGAATAATGAATTTAGCACCATACTACTAATAAAATCTACATACATATTTATTATGCCTATTATAGAAACTCGTAGAGTCATAAACATCTGATTTCTTATTTACCAAGAGTATCTTTTAGCATTTTATATCCTGAAGTATTATCTTGACAACTACCATCTTTAGATATCAACAAATATAATTAGGCATGATCTATAATTATAATTTACTGTTAAAACTTAATATATTATGTAACAGATTTTGATCATCATCGTCTTACATTTAATTAACACAATTAATCACAGTGTTAATTTTATAAATAATCACGCACTTGTACTATGTAATACAAAGTACAATGCATAACAACCATCAATAAAATAAACGTTCAGATGAAAACAAACAATCAAAAAGTAATTTTATTTTTTCTCTCATTTTGGTGTCTATTCCTAACAGCACAACCAAATAATGAAACTGTTATAGGCACTATACAAGGAAAAATAATAGACAAAAACATACAACAACCCATACCCTATGCTACAGTAGCAATTCACGACGGAGCAGATAAAATTATAAGCGGAGGTATTAGTACTGATGATGGAAATTTCTTAATTTCAGATATCCCAAAAGGAAACTATACTCTAAAAGTGCAATTTATAGGATATAAAACATATTTTCAATCTATTGAAATCTCTAGAAAAAATAAAGATATTAATGTTGGTACCATATCATTAGAAGAAGAAGCTGAATCTTTAGATGATATAACTGTAGTTGCAGAACGAACTACAATAGAGCAAAAAATTGATCGTAAAGTTATAAATATAGGAAAAGATCTTACTACAACTGGAGGCACTGCAGCAGAAATTATGAATAATATACCATCGGTTAATGTAGATCAGGATGGCAATATTGCCTTACGCGGAAACCAAAATGTACGTATCTTGATAGATGGTAAACCTACCAATGTTGATGCCTCACAATTATTAAAACAAATTCCTTCTACTTCTATTAAGAAAATAGAATTGATTACGAATCCTTCTGCTAAATATAATCCTGAAGGAATGAGTGGTATCATTAATATTATATTACATAAGAATAGTAATATAGGTTTTAATGGTACTATTAATCTAGGGCTTAATTTTGATAAAAATGCTCGTTTTAATAGCTCTATAGATTTAAATTACAGAACTGGAAAAGTTAACTTTTATGGTAATTATGGTAATAATATCACCAAACAACAAAATGCAGGAGGCGTATTTAGGGAAGATCAAAATTACCAAACAGATTTTAAATTTTTAGATAACAATAAGTCTCACCTATTCAAAATAGGTCTAGATTATTTTATTAATGATCATAACACCATCTCGGTATATACTAATCAAAATTTGTTTGACGGACTTACAGACGGAACTACAGATATTACTTTTTTTAATAATGACCAGAATGATTTATCTCAAAACCTATTAAGTGACAGTGATAACCAAGGTTCTACATACAATTTTGATTACAAACATGGCTTTAAAAAAGAAGGACACAATATAGAGCTAGAGGTTGATTATAATATTTTTGAAAGTGATAGTGATGATCGTTTTAATTTTGTAGGAGGAAACGGGTCGTTCACAAATTATAATGATTTTATCAATAATGAACGAAAAAACACTACAATAAATCTCGATTATGTAAACCCATTATCAGAAAAAACAAAATTAGAATTAGGATATGAAACTCGTTTAAGAAGAACAGACAATGATTATCGCTCTACACTTTTTGAAAACTCAAAATATAACTACAATCGAAACATACATTCTTTTTATACAACTTATGGTCAAAATTTTGAAAAATGGGCATATCAGTTAGGAGCACGTCTCGAAAACTATGAAGTTGAAGCTGTTTTTGATGGAGAAAAAATATTTGAAGATGATATTTTTACCATATACCCTTCTGGTTATATTAAGTACACTCCAGAAGAAAAAAACAGCTATCAATTGAGTTATAGTAGACGAATTGATCGACCTGGACTAAACCAAGTAAATCCCATACGCGAATGGAGTACCCCTAGAATAGTTTCTATTGGAAATCCAGAATTGAATCCCCAATTTACTAATTCTATAGAAGTTAATTACACAAGAAAATTAAGAAAAGGATCGATAACCGGAGGAGTATTTTACAGGATTATCAATGATGAAATAAGTCAAGTCCTTATAGAAAATCCAGATGTTGAAGAAGGGCAGATACTAACATTCAAAAATTTTGATAACAATTCTGCTTACGGGGTTGAGATATCTAGCAACTATAAAGCTACAAAATGGTGGAGTTTTAATGCCAGTTTTGATCTGTATTCGCAAACTCAAAAAGGAGTGGTAAATAACATCAATAAAGAGGTAGATGCAGTAATCTATAATTTTAGGCTTAACAATAGTTTAAAAGCTACAAAAAATTTGACTTTTCAGGTATTTGGATTTTATAGAGGAGAGCAAGAGGGGATATTATTTAAAACAAAACCATTTTATTTTGTAAATACAGGAGCTCGTTATAATTTCTTAAAAGGTAAAGGCACAGCCAGTATTAATTTTAATGATATTTTTAATACTATGCGTTTTAGGTTTTCTGCAAATAACCCATATCCACAAAATGGAGAATTTCAGGGAGAAACACAAACTGTTTTTCTAGGGCTATCTTACCGATTCGGAAGTGGGAAAAACAGAAAATCTGCAAGAAAACGAAGAGATAACAATGAAAAATCTGGAGGAGGGATATTATAATTATATTTTTGTTAAAATTAACATAATTACATTAGATAATGTTTTATTTTTTTGTTAATTTTAACAAAAATTAACTTATACACTAACTAAAGTTAAATAATTGCAAAAAAAACATAAAATACTGTAACACCTTGCAATTTAAAGCGTCTAGTATAGTAATAGTTATGGTTATGATTTATTTGAATTAGCCTTTAAAAAG
>CAKMZM010000075.1:0-2301 GCA_929200365.1 uncultured Flavobacteriaceae bacterium
CTCCCTGAGCTAAATACTTTATTTTATACCAATATTCTATCTCTTATACTCAAATAACAAACAGGCGTACTATTTTTTATAAATTACTTTACTATTAAACCAAATTTGTGATAATAGATTGATGACAGAACTATTTCTATTAAATAGCTATAGTTCTGAAAAATGAAACTACGGTTTTCTATCATTGTACTGCGAACATTTTTGAGAATGTAATATATACTCATAAAATCCTTAAAACCCTTACTGTGAAACTCCTTAATATTCCGTTTATCACCATTACTGTTTCGACACTACTTGGTATCCTTACAGGATATCATACTACTATTGCTACTAAAACTGTAATGCTAAGTTTTTTTATCTCTATCTGCTTACTTGGCGTTGCATGGATACGATCAAAAAAGATGTTTGATAAAGGGTATTTCTTTGTTGTGATCATGGTTATTGTTTTTATCATTTTCGGAATGTCTTTGGTCAAAATCCACAACCCAAAAAATTACTCAAGCCATTATAGTAAGCTAACTAACACAAAAGAAGAAAGGTCTGCCATAGGAATTCAATTTTATATTAAAGAACGATTAAAACCTTCACGCTACTACAATAAATATATGGTCTCTACCAAATATATAGATAACAAAGTAACACATGGCACAATATTACTTCAAGTAAAAAGAGATAGCTTACAAAAGATTTTAGATATTGGCAATACATACACTGCTTTTACAGTAGTAAAACCTATTCCTGGTGCTTTAAATCCATATCAATTTGATTATTCAAAATATCTATATACTCAAAACATATCTCATAAGATAACTGTATCTGCTCATCAGCTTATTAATACTCATAAAATCGAATATTCTATAGATTACATTGCTAATCAAATTAGAAAAAAAAGCATCTTAAAATTATCCAAATATGATTTTAATACTACGCAGTTATCTATTCTTTATGCCCTAATTTTAGGTCAAAGACAAGATATAAGTCAAGAAATTTTTAATGCATATAGGGATGCAGGGGCAATTCATATTTTGGCTATCTCGGGGCTTCATGTTGGGATTATTTTAATGATACTAAATCTAATATTACAACCTCTTGACAGATATTACAAAAAAGGAAAAATCATCAAGTTAATTCTCACTATTATATTGCTTTGGTGTTTTGCCAGTATTGCAGGCTTATCCCCATCGGTACTTAGAGCTGTTACTATGTTTTCCTTTCTTGCTATAGGAATGCAAATTAGATCCAAAACAAGTATATATAACTCGCTGTTTGTTTCTTTGTTTGTACTGGTTTGTTTTAACCCTTTATTATTATTTTCGGTTGGGTTTCAGCTAAGCTATTTAGCCGTTTTTGCAATAGTATGGATCCAGCCCTTATTAGTCAAAATATATCTTCCTAAATATTATATTTCTAAAAAACTCTGGGAAACATTTACCGTAACTATAGCTGCTCAACTTGGGTTATTACCGCTCACATTACTCTATTTTCATCAATTTCCACTTTTATTTTTTATTTCTAATCTTATTATTCTTCCTTTTTTGGGAGGTATTCTTGGGTTTGGCATTTTGGTTATTCTACTTGCTTATTTAAACATTCTTCCTGAATCTATGGCTGCTTTATTTGGTAATTGTGTTGATATCATGAATATTAGTATTAGATGGATAGCACATCAAGAAGATTTTGTTATTAAAAATATTCCTTTCTCGACTGGTTTATGTATTATATCATATCTGATTATTATCCTTTCGGTTATGATATTCAAAAAATACGAAAGGAGAAAATTATATGGGCTGGGAGTCTCTATACTTATACTGTTCTTTATTTTGATATATGAAAAGCATGTTGCCTCAGATCTAGAAGAATTAATTGTATTTCATAACCAACGTAATACTACTTTAGGGGTTTTAGAAAACCAGCAATTTAGAATCTACAGTAAAGATGCTATTACAGTAAAAAATCAGCATTTTTTATTTGGTAATTATCTTACTAAAAATCGAGCTACTATAGATACTAATATGCGATTAAAAAACATCTATCAATATAAAAGGAAAACCATTATGATTATTGATAGCACTTCAATCTATCAAATCAAAAGTTTTTGTCCTGATATTATTATTTTATCAGATTCCCCAAAAGTTCATCTCGATAGAGTAATCGATAGCTTACAGCCAATACAAATTGTTGCAGATGGAAGCAATTACAAAAGTTATGTAGATCAATGGGAAATTAGTTGTAAAAAACAAAAAGTTTCTTTTCATCGTACAGACAAAAAGGGAGCATTTATAGTAAAGTAACTTTTTGTAG
>CAKMZM010000075.1:2401-4137 GCA_929200365.1 uncultured Flavobacteriaceae bacterium
GTAATTGGTTATTCTGAGTAGTCATTATCTCTTGTATCATGTTATAAATTGTAGGTATACAATCTTTGGCCATTTTATTTTGACTGTTAAAGAGCACACAGATTCCCAAATCTTCGTTAGGGTAAATCGCAATCTCACTTCTATAGTCATTAACACCTCCTCCATGGTGTATAATCGTACTTGGTTCTTTAGTCTCAGCATCTACAAAAGAATGTACACGCCATCCTAAACCATAGGAAGATTTTGAATATCCTGGCCATTTTTGATAATACTGTCTTCTTCCTCCTACTTGTATTTTTGGGCTAAATACAGTGCGCATTGTAGTAGGCATCATCACTTCTGGATTATTACCGAGTAAAAATTTCATCCACTTCCCCATATCTGTTATACTGGCATTAATTCCTCCTGCAGCAATAGCATTATTATAATATTTTTTATTGATTTGTGCAGGGCGCCATCTACGTCTGATACGTTGATGTGGTTGTGCCACATTATCAGATTCTTTAAGAGCTTCATAACTTGCCGAAGCAGAAGTCATTTGTAATGGTTCAAAAATCTTATTTTGAATAACCTCTCTTAAAGATTGACCAGTAACTTGTTCTATTATCTTACCACTTAACGCAAAAACAGCATTTTGATAGCTGTATATACTACCTGGTTCTTCAATAGGAAGCACCTCTTTAAACTTATTTGCAATTGTTGTTATAGGCAATCCATCTTCTACAAGATTGGTAAAACTATGATATGGCAAACCAGTAGTATGCGATAACACATGAGATAAGGTTACTTTTTTAGTCAAATCCTTACTAGATAACTGAAAATCAGGAATATAATCTATAATTTTATCATCCCAATTTATTACTCCTTCTTCTACATGAATCCCAGCTAGTATACTTGCAAAACCTTTAGAAATAGAGCCAATTCTAAAAATGGTTTCTTTATTAATTTTATCTTTTAAAGCTATATTTCTTTTACCATAACCCCCTAAGTAAATAATAGAATCACATTTTACAATAGCTACAGCCGCTCCTACAATTTGATGCTGACGTATCGCTTTGTTAAAATATGCCTGGATTGAATCAACCAGTCGTTCCTTTTGTGAGTCTGGAAAATGAATCTCTGGGGGTTGTGTTATTTGAATCGTTTGAGATTGTTGAGGTAATTCTGGTTGTTTTTCTGAAACAAAAGAAAAAAGTAACGCAATAAACAACATAGACGGGACAGCTATGACTAGTATTTTTTTCATAAGTAGATTTACAATTCAAAAAAAGAGTAACTAAAATCTAAAAAAAGCAATTACAATTTATAGTGTAGGTATTAAAATTGAATTAGATAGGTTAGATTAGTTTTATTTTCATTTCCTGAATCAGATTTGAGTATTATTTTTAGGTTTATTATTATAACGAATAGATCTTCTATTAATTGTATCATTCATTTTTAGGGTTATTACTAAATAACGCTTTGAATTGGCTCAATACTATTGGCACAAAAGATGATTAGTGATTACATAAAAACTTGGTGTTAACATTATTCTTAATCCATAAAAAGAAAGAAAAATCTTTCACTAAAAAACAAAACAACATCCTATTTGGATATTATTTCGACAATAACACGATTAAAAGACAAAAAACAAAGACAAAACGCATTAATTTAAAGAGAAGTATTTTATAATCTTATAAACATTCTTAACTTTTTCATTAACAGAAAGATCAATGCAAATGTTAAATCGTTTAATC
>CAKMZM010000075.1:4237-9277 GCA_929200365.1 uncultured Flavobacteriaceae bacterium
GGCAAAATTAGGGTGCAAAATGTAAATTTTGAAGAAAAAAGCAGTACTCAAGATGAGCTTTTTAAAAAAATATCGTAATCTATACTTAGTACCTACCTAGCATTAATTTTCGAAAGTACTTACAAAAGATCGTTCATAGTTCTGCCAGGCATCTGTAGTGGTTAATTTTTTATAATCATTACTATGGATCATTTTAAGATATATCTCTAACTGTTGTGGGGTTTTATATCCTACTATAGGAGCTATAAGATTCCCTTTTTCATCAAAAAACACCATACTGGGATATCCTGTTATCTTTAATGCGTTTGCAAAAAGATGCTGGCTGTTTCTTCCTTTCCTATCTGGATTATAATTTGGATTGGTATAGGTAAAATCATTGTATTTGATTTCTTCTGTTCCTTCTGCATTAAACTTTACTGCATAGTAGTTTTTATTAACATAAGATGCTACATCTTTATTATGAAACGTTTTTTTATCCAGAAGCTTACAAGGTCCACACCAATTGGTATATACATCCATAAAAATCTTTTTAGGTTCTTTCTTTTGAGCCTCTAAAGCATCATTCATAGACATCCATTTAATTTCCTGCGCTTGCGCATAATAGCTAAGCAGAAAGACAAAAATAAAAAGTAGGTTTTTCATAAATCTTAAATTTTTAAACTAGTCAGAAACAAAAATCATTCCTTATTAAAAAATTCTCTTTGCCTTTGGGAGACAAACAAAGTTACATAATATTTATCGTACTCCGTGCATTAACCTTTTCATCAATGGATTAAGTAACATAATAACTACAGCAGCAGCAATAGGTACCACCGTAAAAATTAAGAAAAAAGTTGACAAATTATAATTAGCGGTAATTTCATCAATCATTCCTCCCAATGAACCTGCTGCTTTTTGACCAATAGCAATTGCCAAATACCATATCCCAAACATAAATGCTATCATTCTACCAGGAACTAGTTTACTCAAATACGATAATCCTACTGGGGAAAGACATAATTCTCCTAATGTATGGAACAAGTATGCCAAAATCAACCAAACCATACTTACAGATGCTGTTTTTGCTCCCTGAGGTATTCCTAACGAGCCATATGCCAACAATGCAAACCCAACGCCTAGCAGTGCTAATCCAAAGCCATATTTAAATGCTGCACTTGGATTATATTTGCTCTCCCACCATTTGGAAAACAACGGTGCCAGTGCAATGATAAAAAACAAGTTTAAAATTCCAAACCAAGTCGCGCCAACCTCTGTTGTATCTTTACTAAATTCATTGATTGTTTTCAAAAATGCAAGTCCCCAAATAATTATAAAACATACTGCCAACACAACATTAGAATAAGGTATTTTTGAGATTGTTTTTCTGAATAACAAATACAGTACCCAGGTAACGATTACTAAAGGAGTAAAAGTTAATATGGTATCTATAATTTTAAATATTGTTGCTGTAGCACCTGATAAATCTCTTGCTGTATAGTCTCTTGCAAAAATATTTAAGGAACCTGCTGCCTGCTCAAATGCTGCCCAAAAAAATATGGTAAAAAAGGCAAAAATAGCTATGGCTATCATTTTATCTCTAAGCACATTGTTGTACCTTATGATTCTGGATATTATTAAAAATAAAAATAAAATAACTGCAAAAACAATCACTACTGTAGCGCCTTCATATCCTCCAATCTTAAAATCAAATATATTGATATTTCCAATCTTAGACATAGGATCATTAATCAACCATGTCAACCCCAAAACAGAAGTAACGACAATTAATACCTTATCTACTACAGTAAACAAATTAAGTTTATCTCCATTTTCTAATACGACCTCTTTAGCCTCATCTTTTTTGGGCTTACCCCCTATATCTCCAAATATAGATGTAGAGAGCCAGAATTGAAGCATCCCTAAAAACATAAAAACCCCAGCTAATCCAAAGCCCCATGCCCATCCATAATTTTCTGCCAGATATCCACAGAGCAATACCCCAAAGAATCCTCCTGCATTAACTCCCATATAAAAAATGGTATATGCTCCATCTTTTTGTTTATCATTACCCTTATACATTAGAGAGATTATAGAAACAATATTGGATTTAAATAATCCCGTTCCTATTACTAACAAGCCTAATCCAATATACAGGGTAGTTTCTGTTTCAAAAGCCATGGCTGTATGACCCAAAGTTATGATCAAACACCCCACAACAACAGCCCAACGAGATCCTTTAATTTTGTCTCCTATATATCCTCCTAAAATAGGAGTCAAATATAATAATGAAGCATACGTTCCAAATAATGCTAATGCATGTTCTCTTGGCCAATTTGCCCATCCTGGATTTTCTCCAAACAAGGGTTGTGTAAGAAAAATTACCAAAAGAATTCTCATTCCATAAAAAGAAAACCGTTCCCACATTTCTGTAAAGAAAAGTACAAATAACCCTGCGGGATGCCCTAAAACCTTGTCTTTAAATAAATTTTCAATATCTGTGCTCATTGATTGATCTGTATGTTAGTTATCTGCCAATTCAAAACCTTCGGTTTCTTTATCTCCAATTCTAATTTCACGATCTTCTGCTCCATGGGTTAAGCGCTTAAGAGGTTTTAATAAAGTAATAACAAGTAAGCCAAACACAATAGTTGATATTGCAATTCCTGTAAAAATTGTAAATTCACCAAACTCTGAAGCTTTTTCTCCAACTACGCCAGCTACTTTATTCCCCAAACCAGTAGCAGCCCAATAAACCCCCATCATTAAAGCGGCATATTTTACTGGGGCTAGCTTAGTTACAAAAGATAAAGACACTGGAGATAAACAAAGTTCTCCAATAGTATGAAAAAAATAAGCCAATACTAACCAGTACATAGCAGAAGACCCTGTTGTTTCATATTGTTGAGAAGCTCCAACCATAAAAAAGAAACCTAATCCCATAATAATAATTCCTGTCGCCATTTTAAATAGCGATGAGGCTTCTTTGCTTTTTAATTTTCTTCTAGCCCAAATATTAGCTACGATTACTGCAAATAAAATAATAAATCCAGCATTAATCCCTTGGAAAAATTCTGTAGGAACTTCCCAACCCAACATCATTCTATCTGTTTTTGATTTGGTATAGAGATTCATCAAACCTCCTACTTGTTCAAAAGCTCCCCAAAATACAATAACAAGCATAAATGATAATAGTAAAACAACATATCTATCCTTATCAATTTTATTATCCAGATTTTTATAAATCATCATCATCATTCCTGTTACTAATGAAATGAAAATAAATAAACCTCCATATCCCCAATGATCATTTCCTTCAAAAGTGAAACCTGCATAAAGAGAAAAAGCCAGAAGAAGAAGAACAATACCTAATTGTAGTGGTGATTTTAATAACTGTGAGAATAAAGACAGTACACTTATATCTGTTTTTTTAGCTTCCTCAGAAGGTTTGTTTCCTACAGCAACCAAATATTTATGACCATATATGTAAACCATCAAACCAATAAACATTCCAATTCCTGCGAGACCAAATCCTGCATGCCATCCATATTTGGCAACCACCAAACCAACAGCAATAGAAGAAAGTAATGATCCTAAATTAATCCCTACATAAAAAATGCTAAATCCTTTATCTCTTCTGATATCATTTTCCTTATACAATCCACCTACCATAGATGAGATATTTGGTTTAAGCATCCCTACTCCAGCAATAATAAACCCTAATCCAGTATAGTATGCCCATAAAGCATCTATTGCCAAAACACTATGACCTATCACAAGTAAAATACCTCCAAATAATACTGTTTTTTTCTGACCTAAAATTTTATCTGCAATCATTCCTCCAGGAATAGATGATATATACACCAACATTGTATACCAGCCATATAGAGAAAGTGCTTCTTTTGATGTCCAACCCAAACCAGATTGTGGGTCATTTTCTATTGTTGTAGCAACCATATAGGTTGTTAACAAGGCACGCATTCCATAATATGAAAACCGTTCCCACATTTCTGTAAAAAATAACACATAAAGCCCTATAGGATGCCCAAAGAGTTCTTTTTGATGAGGTTGCATTGTTGCAGACATAAAATTTAAATTAAGTTAATAAAAAATTGAGTTGTTTAGTTATAAATTATTTATAATGAAGTTAGTCATCTTATTATATAAATGTAATCTCGTATTACCGCCATAAATTCCATGGTTTTTATCGGGATATATTGCCCAGTCAAAATCTTTATTTGCCTTTACCAATGCTTCAACCAATCGCATTGTATTTTGCAAATGTACATTATCATCTGCACTACCATGTACCAACAGGAATTTTCCTTTCAGTCCATCTACAAAGTTTATAGGTGAATTGTCATCGTATCCTTTTGCATTTTCCTGAGGGGTCATCAAATATCGTTCTGTATAAATGGTATCATAAAATCTCCAGCTTGTAACTGGGGCAACAGCAATTGCCATTTTAAAGGTTTCGGGAGATTTAAATAAACAATTACTAGACATAAACCCGCCGTAGCTCCATCCCCAAATCCCAATTCGGGATGCATCTATATATTCTAATCCTCCAAAATATTTGGCTGCAGCAATCTGATCCTGTACTTCCAGATTACCCAGATCATTTTGTGTAGCTTTTTTAAATTTGGCTCCTTTTAACCCTGTTCCTTTACCATCAACACACACAACTATATACCCTTGTTGTGTCAACATCATATACCAATAATCATTTGCACTATGCCATGAATTTTTTACCGACTGAGATCCCGGTCCAGAGTATTGAGACATAAACAATGGGTATTTTTTCTTTGGATCAAAATCTTTGGGTTTGATCATCCAGGTATTTAATTGCTCTCCGTTAATTTCTATTGTAGAAAACTCCTTTGGTCTTACATCATATTTTGCCAGTTTTGTCAGTAATCCTTTATTGTTTTTGATTTCACGAACAACTTTTCCTGTTTTGCCATTATTTAACGTATATTCATAAGGCGTATTGGCATCAGAAAAATAATTAATATACAGGCTAAAGTCTGCACTAAAATCTGCATCATTGGTTCCTTCTTTTTG
>CAKMZM010000075.1:9377-13074 GCA_929200365.1 uncultured Flavobacteriaceae bacterium
ATCTTTTTCGTTAAGTACAACTTTTGCTGCTTTGGTTTTGGCATCTACAAAAATTAAATCCAGATTATTTTGATGTCTGTTCATTACCTGTACACTTAAAATATCTGGATTTGCTGTCCATTTTATTCTGGGGATATAAAAATCTTTATAATCTCCCAGTTTAATCTGATCCAAAGTCATTGCATTAATATCTGCAACAAATAAGGATACTTTTGCATTCTTCTCTCCTGCCTTAGGATATTTAAAAACTTCTTGTTTTTGATATAGCTCATTACCATATACATCCATAGAAAATTCTGGCACTTCTCTTTCATCAAATCGCAAAAATGCAATTTTATTGCTATCGGCACTCCAATCAAAAGCTCTAACAAACGCAAATTCTTCTTCATATACCCAATCGGTAATTCCATTAATGATTTCATTTTTTTTACCGTCATCTGTTAATTGTACCTCTTTACCTGTTACAAAATTTAACATATAAATATTATTATCCAGAACATACGCTATCTTGTTTCCATCGGGAGATAACATAGGAGATTGTATTTTTTTATCACTAACTTTAAAAATTCCTTTTGAAGGAACGTCATAAATATGATAAATTCCTTTTGAAGAATGGCGGTATATCTGTTCTAACTCACTAGAAAGTAAAATTCTATTTTCATCTTTACTAAAAGAATATCCCTGAAACGCAGATAGATCATCAATAGAAGCAGAACTTACCAAAGTTCTGGTTTTTTCTCCTGTTTCATAAGAATATACCTCAATAGCAACAGCTTTAGAAACCGGATCTCTTTCTATAACCGAATATTCAGTTCCATTATTCATAGAATGTAAGGATTGTAATCCTTCGGTTCTGAAAGCCCCTCCCCAGATTTCTTTTAATGTAAAAGCTTGATTTTGTGCAGATGCTACAAGCCCGATAAAAATCGTAATCGTAAAAAACAATTTTGTAATTTTCATACTATAATTTTAAAAATTGCTGACGCCAAGGATACTAAAAAAATCTGTAAAAAATACAACAATTGCTGCTAAATACAATAAAATCATAAAAACATACATGTTTTTATGGCATATTATCAATAGTGTCTGAAATTCTATTCACTTATTTCATTATTCATAAAACAATCATTTGCAACTATTTATTATCTATAGGGCACCTCTAATAGTAATCTTAAAAAATCTCTATTTCTCAATTCATACCTAAATCAACATATCAGGAATACTATATTTTGATATATCATAAAGTCATTTAGAGCATATTTAAACACAATATAGACTGAAAATCAATAGTTTGAGACTCTAAGTATACTTCAAAATAATGGTTTTCAGGAAGCAGGGAGTTTAAACATGCTCTTAGTTATACGTATAACAAAACAGAATAGTATATTTGAAGGCACTAATAATTATAATACAATGGCGCCTGTAGTTTCTGGGTTTTCTAAACTTTCTAAAGCTGATAAAATAAAATGGTTGGCAGAGCATCATTTTAATAACGATCAAGATACAATAGATACTCTGGTCACTTATTGGAACTCTAATGATGGGCTTCAGCGACTTCATGATGAATTTACCGAAAATACTATTTCTAATTATTACCTGCCGTTTTCTGTAGCTCCAAATTTTCTCATTAATAATACGCGATATACCCTGCCCATGGCTATTGAAGAGAGTTCTGTAGTGGCTGCGGCAAGTAAAGCTGCTAAGTTTTGGCAAACCCGGGGAGGATTTAAAGCCGAGGTGATATCCACTACAAAAGTTGGACAGGTACACTTTATGTATGCAGGAAATCCCGAGAAATTACAACCGTTTTTCTCTATAGTTAAGCCTAAGCTATTAACAGCAGTGGCGCATATAACTAAAAATATGGAAAAACGAGGAGGAGGAATACTTGATATTGAACTTCGTGATAAAACCACAGAAATCGAAAACTACTACCAGCTACACTGCACCTTTGAAACTGTAGATGCAATGGGAGCCAATTTTATTAATTCCTGCCTGGAACAGTTTGCAAAGACCATCGTTACAGAAGCAAAAGAATATCACGGTTTTTCTGCTACCGAAAAAAATATTGAAATTGTGATGAGTATTCTGTCTAATTATGTTCCGCAATGTCTGGTAAAAGCATCTGCATCCTGTGCCATAAAAGATTTGCCAAATACCCGGTCGCTTTCTTCTCTGCAATATGCCAAAAAATTTGTGAGAGCAGTACGTATTGCCGAGATCGAGCCTTATCGCGCAGTAACTCATAACAAAGGAATCATGAATGGTATTGATGCCGTAGTATTGGCAACAGGAAATGATTTTAGAGCAATAGAGGCAGGAGCACACGCTTATGCATCAAGAAATGGCAAATATACCAGCCTTACTCATGCCAAAATACAACATGATATTTTAACCTTCTCTATTACTCTACCCCTTGCACTAGGTACTGTTGGCGGTTTAACCTCTCTTCATCCTTTGGTAAAATTAGCTTTACAGCTATTAGGAAAACCTAATGCCAAAAAACTAATGGAAATAACAGCTGTAGCAGGACTTGCCCAAAATTTTGCAGCTATAAACTCATTAATCACTACAGGGATTCAACAAGGACACATGAAAATGCATTTAATGAATATCCTTAATCAATATAAAGCCACCGAAGACGAGAAAAAGAAACTTATAACATATTTTGAAACCAATGCAGTTACTCATAGTGATGTAGTAGCACAGATCGAAAAATTAAGGGCTTGAAATGAAAAAATCCTTTTATAGTCATGGCAAATTACTGCTTACCGGCGAGTATCTCGTGCTGGATGGGGTAAGTGCTTTGGCTATACCCACAAAAAAAGGACAGTGGTTGTATATTGAAGAATGTGATACAAATCAAATAATCTGGAAAAGTTTTGATGAAGAAAATAACTGTTGGTTTGAAACTAATTTAATCCTGGAAAATGATACTTTTAAACAAACCCGGGATGATATTGAAGAAAACGACATTTATAATACCCTAATTCGTATTCTTACTGCTGCAAAAGAATTAAATCCCAGTTTTCTTTCTTCTGAAAAAGGGTATATCATAGAAAGCAGATTAGAATTTCACAGACAATGGGGGCTTGGATCTTCTTCTACATTAATAAACAACATTGCGCAGTGGGCAAAAGTAGATGCGTTTATCTTACTTGAAAAAAGTTTTGGTGGTAGCGGATATGATATTGCCTGCGCTCAACACGATTCTCCTATCATATATAAACGTGTTGAGGGCAAACCTATAATAACCCCTGTAAATTTTGACCCTCCTTTTAAAGAAAACATCTATTTTGTTCATTTAAACCAAAAACAGGATAGTAAAGCATCAATAAAACATTACCAATCCTTACCGTTAAAGGATTTTGATCATGCAGAAACTGCAATACATAAAATTACTTCTGAAATACCAGGTTGTTCTACACTGGATGAGTTTAAAACATTAATCGATTCTCATGAAGAAATCATTTCAAAAATTATCAAAACTCCTACCGTAAAGTCTGCCTTATTCTCTGATTATCCCGGCAGTATCAAAAGCCTTGGTGGCTGGGGAGGGGATTTTATTCTGGTTACCGGAAACATTTCTGAAATGGAATATTTTAGAAACAAAGGATACACTACAATTATTTCTTATAATGAGATGGTTCTGGAGTAATGAAATTGCTTGCAAAATACCATGTTCTAAAACAAAAAA
>CAKMZM010000075.1:13174-15421 GCA_929200365.1 uncultured Flavobacteriaceae bacterium
GCAGAGGATATTTTAAAAGCTAAACATATATATGATGGTTTTGACCATGTTATTCTTAGTCAGGGAAAAGAAAAAATAACTGTACAGGTAGAGGATAATCTTGATACGCGTGTTATAGAAATCATCGAAGATGAAAATGAAGAATTGTTATCAAAAACAGATGGATTCTCTTCAGAATGGGATACTTATAACCTAACCGCTCTTTATGTTATTAAAAATCAAATAGAAGGAGACACACTTTCTGACGGGATTAAATACACCCGGGAAGGAATGCAAAAGAGGGTTCTGGCAGAACGATGGGACAGGGCAAAAAAAGCAGAATATAAAGTAAGGCTCGCCGATAACTTATATGGTGAACATACCTTAATCAATGAAAAAGGAACAGCATATAAAATCACCTTAAGGGATTTTAATACAAAAACAGGATATATTAACAACATAGACCTAAAAACCAACAAATTAGGAACTACCAAACATATCATGTTTCTTTTTGACTACCTGGAAAAAAATCCTTCTAAAACCAAAAGATTAAAAAAAACATATCCATTTATAGAAATCTATACAGATCCATTGAATGCCTATAAAATATCATGGCATTTTCCAGAACAACTGAATACTGAAGAACAAACACTACTTACCGCATATTTTGGATCAGACCAGACCATAGAGGATCATCAGATTGCTTCTTTCTTTACCTTTATTCATAAATCGAGAGATTTTGAGCGAATAAAAATCCGGGAAGAGGTTATGGAAAAAATTGAGAACTACTTTGAAAATGTAGAATTAGACCGTATTGAAAAAGAAACTGTACTGGATTTTTCTTCTATAAATGCATCGTTATATCCATATCAAAAAGAAGGGGTAGAATTTTCTGTTTTTAAGAAAGGAGTCATTATTGCAGATGAGATGGGGTTAGGTAAAACCTTACAGGCTATCACTACGGCGGTTTTAAAAAAAGAAATATTTGGTTTTAAAAAAACATTAGTAATATGCCCAGCTTCTGTAAAATACCAATGGAAAAATGAAATAACCAAATTTAGTAATGAAAATGCTGTGGTAATCGAAGGGCCTCCAGAGAGCAGGCATCAGCTATATCACACCAGTGATAATTTTTTTCATATTATAAATTATGAAACTGTTTTAAGGGATTTGTCTGCGATAAATACATCAAATTACGACTTTGTAATTCTCGATGAAGCCCAAAAAATTAAAAACTACGAAACAAAAACTGCTAATGCTATAAAATCAATACAAAAAAAACATGCCTTGGTTATTACAGGAACTCCTATTGAAAATAAGCTTTTGGATTTATATTCAATAGTTCAGTTTTTAGATCAGAAACTTTTAACCCCACAATGGGAACTCTCTTATCAACACTGTATTTTTGATAGCCATTACAAAAACAAAATACATGGATATTATAATTTACAACAGTTAAAACAAAGACTACAACCCTTTCTTATCAGAAGAAAAAAACAAGATGTTTTTAAACAATTACCCAATGTAATTGAGAAAAATATTTATGTCTCCCTCTCTAACAATCAGGCAAACAAGCATGCAAGTTTTGCCAGAGGAATTGCTTCTATACTGCGCAAAAAGTTTAAAACACAATATGACTGGCAAAAACTGATGCATCTATTGGCCAATATGCGTATGGTTTGTGACTCTTCTTATCTAGTCGATAAAGAAACGTATGATTCTCCAAAATTAATAGAACTACGCGATATTTTAATCGAAAAATTAGATATCAAAAACTCAAAACGAAAAATTATTATTTTTTCAGAGTGGGTAACTATGCTTAATCTCATAGGAGAAATGCTCAATAAAGAAGGAATCACATATACAATGCTTACGGGTAAAATACCTGTCAATAAACGCGGTGCTTTGATAAAAGAATTTGAAGAAAATCCAGAATGTTCTGTTTTTCTTTCAAGTGAATCAGGGGGAGCAGGACTTAACCTGCAAATAGCAGATACTGTTATAAATTTTGAACTACCCTGGAATCCTGCCAAAAAAAATCAACGTATCGGAAGAATAGACAGAATTGGTCAAAAAAAACAAACGCTACTCGTATTTAATCTATTGTCTTATAATTCAATAGAAATAAAAATCGCTACAGGATTATTACTAAAACAAAATCTTTTTGATGGTGTTTTGAATATTGACAATACAATTGATGAAGTTGATTTTTCTAAAAAAGGAAAGTCACAATTTATACAACAATTAGAAGAAGTATTTTCTCAAGAA
>CAKMZM010000076.1 GCA_929200365.1 uncultured Flavobacteriaceae bacterium
AGAAATTCATAAAACCACTTAGTTCTGTGACGAAAAGAATAAGGTGTAATTTCCCTAAAAAAATTAAAACCTAATATATGTATATTTATTGTAACTTATGATGGTATAAACCTTCATCTACCTATTCATAATCTAAAAACATGTCGGAGAGTATTGCTAAAGCCGGATTGTTCATCCTTGATGGTTTTGGATTATCGAATTTGGGCAAAAAATAACAAATGGATCTCATGGAAATTATTGAAGACAGGCACAGTAAATTCTCTACTATTATCGCAAGTCAACTACCTGTGACTAGTTTGTATGATGTGATTAGTGAGACAACTATTGCTGATGCAATTTTAGGTCGATTGATATACGTATCACATCGAATAGAGCTCAAAAGGAGAAAGTCTTAGAAAAACTGTAATTTTGCCACAACTTATCTTTTTAAGACCAGAATGGGGACAGCAATCAATAGAATATCCAATGCGAAATATAAAATTGTATAAAGATGCATTTATGACCGCACTACAGTGTAATGAAGATGAATTTAAAATGAAACCTTATTATGTAAATGAAAGAAATCAAACGAGAATTGCTAGTCATAAAAATAAAACCTATTTAGTTTTAAGTTACTCAGATTTAAATTACAAGGCTGAAGAGCTTTTAAAGACAGATATGGCATATACAATAATGCCTGAAGTAATTGAGGATGTTTTTGAAAATATTTGGCAGAGTACTTTCTTTTATGAAGACCTTTTTCCTGAAGGACATAAAATTTACAAATACGAGGGAGATCTGGAACAAAAATTCTTAGACTGTTGTACTCAAGCAAAAAAAACTGGTAATAGTTTTTGGAACATATTGCATGAGGCATCTATGATGCTATATAATAAAGTTATTAATCAAGCCTCCAGTTATAATTTAGAGTCTTCAGTTTCGGAATTGGTTCATATATGGATGTTGAATGGAGAACAACTTTTATCTGAGCATAGAGATGGAATTTTCGAAGTGGTCGAGTTAATTCCAAATTTAGATCGTAGGAATGTGTTTTTCGTGTTTGACGTGGATATTAATTTTGAAGAGGAGGGAGAGTTATAGGATATTCAATTTCCTTTAACTTACACACTCTCTTTATAAAAGGTAAACGGATTTAAATCTATAATTTCATTAAGATGTTATTTTTATCTTTTCTAACAAGTTATCTCCATTTGAAACTCTATAGTATACGTTTCAGCAAGATAAATATTAGCACAAATGAAATAGTAATTTTAAATGAAATGTACGGAAAACGATATTCACTTGCTACTTAAACTTTCTAAAATAATTTTAGTAATTTGTTCTAAAGTTTAAAATTCTTTGAAATTTTAAAAAATATATAAACAGTACTCTACGATGGAGTACTGAATTTAAGTACTGAAATGCACGAAATGCAGGTTTTTATGTACTCTGTAAATTGTGAAATACCTTATAAACAGATGGTTATGGAATAGCTCGTTTAGCCTCATAACCCGAAGGTCACAGGTTCGAGTCCTGTTCCCGCTACTTTTGAAAAGCTAAAACATTGATTTACAATGTTTTAGCTTTTTTGTTTTCTATCTAATTCATCCAAAAAAACTCATTTTTTGCCTTAAAAAGTGTGTAACTCTACAAATATCCATCCGAAGATCACAGTTTTTATTTTTTATTATAAAAATCTGTAATTGAGTTATTTAGCTTCTTTTTTTTAAAATATAATAATTTCTATAAAACTGGTGGGATGTTTTGGTGGGATGTTTTTTAATAGATGAAGACCAATTGTTGTGTTTTTAGCTCTAAATATATTTACACATCCATATTATAGTGTATTCTTGAAAATTTATATAAGATGATTTGGTTCTGTCGCATTAATCCCTTCACCAATCAAATCATTATCAGTTTAGAAATTCTAAGCAGCCAGAGAACAGAAGGTTTTAAACGTAGAATTCTTAGGATTGAATATTTGCCCTTTTCTAATAATATTTATGATTTCTATTCCTGCTAGTGTTCTTTGTGCTGATTCAAATTCTTTAAAACCTGTAGTAATAGTAATTCTCCGTTTTATACTTCGATGATCTTGTTCTACAATGTTGTTCAGGTACTTGACTCGCCGAATCTTTATCTTCTTTGATGTCATACTTCTTTTATTCCAAGTCTGTATTCCGGCTGTATTCGCTCCACTTTTATCAATGTTGATAATTCTAGGCTTGCCGTTATTTCCAATAGCTTTGTTCAAGAACTTCTGAGCTGAACCTTTCATTCTTCGTTTGGTCAACAAGAAGTCTACTGTATTGCCTTCTTTATCAACGGCTCTGTATAAATACCTGTCTCTACCTGCTACTTTGATATACGTTTCATCAAGCCTCCAACTATCCGTAACTGGTCTCTTACGAATGTTCATATTTTTCTCTATCTCTTTAGAAAACTTAAACACCCAACGTTGGATAGTAGAATGATCTACTTTAACTCCTCTAATAGTCATCAATTCTTCAATATCACGATAGCTCAGACTAAATCGAAATTTGAAATATACTGCTTGTTGTATGATGACCTGAGGGTATCGATGATATTTATACATGAAACTACTTTAGACAACTCAAACTTAAGTATATTTGAAATAGTAGATTTAATGCGACAGAACCTATATTTAAATCATACTTATTTTAGAACTTAGCCACATTATTTAAATGCTTTTTATGCGAAATAAAAAACCGCAAATCGTATTATTTGATCTTTTTTTAACATCTAATCCAAATCCATCATTAGATCATAAAACAAAAAACAGGTTTCCTGTTTTTTAGAAAATCCAAAATTAATTCATCATAAAAACCTAAAAAACAATTTCTTATGCTTGTATTTGTTTTTTTATCATATCCTAAATATTAAAGAACACTTAAACCGAATAAAATGTTAAGAAAACACTTCTGTAGTTAAACTTGGGTTAAATAATTCTACCCCTTTATTATCAGATTAGATTTTTTATAGCTTTGATTTCTATAAGGACATTCTTAAACAGAATGCAAGCTGAAAACGATTAGTTTATATCCTTTAAAACATGGGTTCGGGGCAAATACCTTTTTTGACTAAAGCCAAATTCATGAATTATTCTTTTCTCTTTTTAGAAAAAAGTAAACATCCTGCTATTTAATAACTTAATTAAATGTAAAGTTTAAATCTCTTGAAACTTAAAAATGTATGAAAAATCCCCCAGTACACAATTCGAAAATCTATGAAAAACAAAGATCATCGATGAAAACTAACCTGAAAAAAATCTCTAGAATTTGTAAAATAGGGATTCTCATCACATTCTTTATGGCACAATCTAGCTGTCTAAATGATGATGGTACTACGCCATTAAGCCAAGAAACAAAAATTACCAACTTTATTTTACAGCAGAGAACAACGAAGATTTATCTGAAGATATAACAGCAGTAAATAATCCAGAGGAGTTTACTATTTAGTGCTATATTTCCTGCCAGGACTGTGATGACGAACCTAACACCTTCAATGGGCATCGGTAACTCCAAATTCTCAAACCAGTGCTGATTTTAGTAGTCCTGTTACTTATACTGTAACCGCAGAAGATGGAATCACTACTCAGGAATATAAAGTTATATCCGAATAAATTAAAATTAATACGACTTAGATGGATAATCCTAAAAATAAAGTAGCTATAGTTGGCATTGCTTGCCGTTTTCCTGAAGCAGGAAACTATAAAGAATATTGGCAAAACCTAATAAATGGAAGAGATTCTATTAAAGAAATTCCGAAGGCTCGATGGGACTCAAATGATTTCTATACTACAGATAGAAGAGAACCCGAAAAGACGGTCAGTAAATGGTGTGGATTAGTTAAAGATGCGACCAGTTTTGATCATGAGTTTTTTGGTATATCTGCCCGAGAGGCCTATTATTTAGATCCACAGCAACGCATCAGTTTGGAAACTGCTTGGCATTGTATGGAAGATAGTGGAATAAAGCTAGAGACTTTACAAAAAGCGAGTACAAGTGTATATACTGGAGTTATGTCAACAGATTATAAACATGTTCTGAATGCTGCAAATGACACTATAGACGCCTTTCACGCACTTGGAAATTATGAATGTATTCTGGCCAATAGAATTTCACATAGTATGGGTTTAACAGGTAGTAGTCAGTCCATAAATGCAGCATGCGCTTCTTCTTTGATAACTATTCATGAGGCCAAAAAAAGTTTGATATTAAATGAAAGTGATTATGTTTTTGCTGGAGGAGTGAGTTTAAACTTGCACCCTTGGAAATATATTTCTTTCTCAAAAGCTGGAATGTTAAGTAATCGCGGACGTTGTAAAACCTTTGATAGAAGTGCGAATGGGTATGTACCTGGTGACGGTGTAGGCTTCGTTTTGCTTCAACGCATGGAGGATGCTATTAAAAATTGTCATCATATCTATGGGGTATTATCGGGATCTGCTGTAAATCATACCGGTAAAAGTAGAGGGATAACCGCACCCAAAATCGAATCTCAAAAAGCAGTTATTGAAAGCGCCATGAAGGATGCAGGTGTAAAAGCCTCGGAAATTGCATATGTAGAAGCACATGGTACAGGAACAAGTTTGGGCGACCCGATTGAGGTTGAGGCATTAAAGCAAGTATTTCAAACAGAGGATATTCAAAATGAAAGCTGTTTTATCGGATCTGTAAAGACCAATATAGGTCATTTAGAAGCAGCGGCAGGAATTGCCGGTGTCATAAAAGTACTTATGATGTTTCACAATAAGCAAGTTCCTCCATTATTACATCTTACTATTCCAAACCCTATCATTAAATTTGAATCTACTCCCTTCAAATTGCCAATGAAGGTGGAGTCATTATCTGAACTAAATTCTGAAGGTCGATTTGTAGCTGGTATTTCATCTTTCGGGTTTGGTGGTGCAAATTCTCATGTGATATTGGAATCTTACAAGAGCGGAAAAAAAGCAATTTCAAAGAAGCTAAAAAGCAATAGAACAGCTCAAGAACCTCTTTTGTTTTTAGTGTCTTCAGGAAGTAAAGACCAAATTGCAACGCAAAAATCACTATTAAAAGAGCATTGGGAAAAATTAAAAAAAGAGACGACTGACTTCGAATTATATGCGGTCTTAAAAAGAATTTCACGTTCATTATTTAAAAGAAGGTTGATGAAATTCAGGGCTTCTGCTGTTGTTACTTCTGTAATTGAATATGAAGCTTTTTTAAATGACGTCGACCCAAATAATGTTGTTGAAGTGAATCAAAGTCGATTCCATATTCATATTGCAAGTTCATTGAAGAATGTAAATGCAATCAATGAGTTTGTTGATATCTATGAGGAATTATCTCGCCTTGGATTAGTTACCAAGAGTATGAGTGGTATTGGGAACGCAAATTATTTAGTGGGGGTATTAAGCGGGATTACAAGGCAATCAGATGTTGAAAATGCCATTTCCAATTCAAAAAACGGCAACTATGATGCTTTAAAATCCCCAAATTTTCCCGTTTGGATCAATACAGATGAGCACGAATGGTTATCACCATATCTATTTACCGAGTCGTATCTGGAAACTTTACTGAATAATTTAGATTTAGATTCGAACGATATTCGCTATTACATCGATAAGGCTCGCTTGATTTATAATCATCAATATACTGTTCAACATTACATTAAAGAATGGGAGATCGCTTTAAATAAAAAACTTCATTTAGATTTAAATATTGAACAAGTAATAAAAGATGAAGCATTTTTATTCGCTATAGATGACAGAGGGAAAAAATTACGAGTATTATTAACTTTAGGTATCATAAGTAGTCTAGAGCGCTTGGATTCGCGTTGGTCCTTATCTTCGGAATGTGCAATCGTGAATGAGTCTTTCAATGAATTAATTGATTTGATTGTAGATCAAGTCATTCCATATGAAGATTTAATTGATTTAGTATTCAATCCTGACATACCCAAAAAAGAGATTGTTTCACATCTTAATACTAAGGTAGAAAAAATCGACAGAAAGAAGTCTTATTCTATTCTGAAACATGAAATGAAGCAGTCTTTATCCCTAGATGCTGTTTGGATGAATTCTTGGGTTGATTCAGGAAACAAAATTGATCTTATAGAGCTACAAAAATCTCTTAAGGAAAAGGAGCAAAGCTATGTTATTCAGTTTGGTGGAGCGCAACCAGAATTTGACGCTCTAGATGTTATTCATGTGAAAGATGGCAACGATTTAGTATCCTTATTATCTAAACTAACCGATGCAGGTATGGTTATTAAAGAAGACGTATTGTTTTCTGAAGAGCCTTATGTGCCGATCGCCTTACCAGGATATCCTTTTAAAAAGGTATTTCATTGGGCTGAGCCAGCAGAAGGATTTGATATTGGGAATGGCTTAACAACTCAAAAAACAAAAAAAACGCAATTATTAGCAGAAGATACCAGACAAAAATCGGAGAAAGTAACTGAAAATGGAATCGTAAGGGAGGAAAAAACGAGTGAAAATACAATTAAAAATAAAATAGAGAATATATTAACTGAGTTGCTTATAAATGAACTTAAGTTAGAAAAAGAAAAAATTGATTTTAGTTTGAATATCAGTAATTACGGTATTGATTCTGTGTTGTCGAACATATTATTGGCTGAGCTTCAGAAGATTGTTCCCGATGCGCCTCATTCTTTATTTTTAGAACATGATACATTTGATGATATTTTATCTTATTTAGCCAGTAATTTTACAGGAAATCTCAATGATAAGGCTTCAGAATCTAGTCTGTCAAACAGTAAAGAAACAGATTTTGTAGAAGAGGAAATCCAACATGATGATGCGCGTAAAATAGCTCTTAAAAAAAAACAGGAATCCGATAATGTGTTCAGAACTATAGATTCAGAACATAATTCGGAAACACTAAATGATTTTGCGATTATTGGAGTAAGTGGAGTACTTCCAAAATCAGAGAATGTTACGGCCTTTTTTAAAAACCTTGAGAAAGGGAATGTTTTGACAGAAGACATCCCTCAAAAAAGACTTGACTTATTAGGATTTGAAGATTCGCAATTAAATGAAATTAAACAGTTTTACGGTGGTTTTATTGATGATATAGAATATTTTGATTATAAAAAATTCAAATTTTCTTTTGAAGAAGCTGTTCAAATGGATTCGCAATTGCGAAAACTAATTGAAACTGTTTGGGCTGCTATCGGGAATAGTGGTTATAGAGTGAAGGATTTTCAAAGAAAAGAAACAGGAGTATTTGTAGCGACAAGGGGACATTCCGGATATGTAGATATCATGAAAAATGCCAATAAAAATTACGAAATTGAGTTTCCAGCGTTGTATGCAAATCGTATTTCTCATGTATTTAACTTAAAGGGGGCTAGCGAGGTTATTGATACAGGTTGTTCGTCATTTATAGCGGCTATTGATAAAGCCTCTCAAGCGATTAAACGAGGTGATTGTGTTCAGGCTATTGTAGCAACAGCGACCTTAAATTTATCCTATCATGAATTAGGTAAAAAAGATATTACTGGGATTTATTCCAAACAGAATGCGACTAAAAGCTTTAGTGAAACTGCAGATGGTTTTGTAAGAAGCGAAGCTATTGGGGCTATTATTATAAAGTCTCTAAAGGATGCTGAACGTGATAGAGATCATATTTATGGGGTGATTAAAGGCGTTGGGGTTTACCATGGCGGTAAAGCTCCTTTAAAGTGGAACAGTCCAAATATCAAAGGGCAGAAAATAGCCATTAAAAAGGCGATTGAACAATCCCAAATAGATCCATCAACCATTGAATATATTGAAGCAGAAGCAAATGGAAACTCATTTGTCGATTCTTCGGAAATGACATCTATACAGTCTGTATATAGTTCTTATTTTGAGCAATCGAATGGGAAAGGTAAAACTTTTTTTATCGGAAGCTTAAAGCCATTAACGGGACATGCTGAAACATCATCTACATTTCCATGTTTGTTAAAACTACTATCTAGTGTTCAAAATAAAAGGTTTTACGGCGTAAAAGGCTTGACTCAGATTAATAAAGCGATTCAAGTTAAAGAGCACTTTTCCATATTAAGAAGTGACACGGATTGGTCTGAAGTTAGCAGTAATGATGGAGTTGTTCAGCCCAAAAGAATGGCCATAAATTGTTTAGGAATAGGTGGGGTAAACACGCATTTGATATTTGAAGAATATCTAGATGAAACAGCAAGTCTTCATCTTGGAGATTCTGAGTCTATTTTCATTTTTTCAGATGAAAGCGAACTACAATTATCGAAAATGTTGGATAATTATTTAGAGTATTTACCAGGGTTGAAATCATCAATGACAGAAAATGTGTTGTTAAACAGATTAGCGTTTACCTTACAAGAGGGAAGAGAAGAAAAAGAGTACAGATTTGCAATTAAGGCCAATACACTTGACACTCTTTTAAGTGGTATAAATGCTTGGAAAAAAGAAAAAAAGGAAAGGTGTCTTAGTTACAATTATACGTACAGTTTTGGAAATACAGAAAAAATTGATCCTGAAAAAATAGAAAATTGTATAGCTCAAAAAGAATGGATGCTTTTAGCTCAATATTGGGTTCGGGGAGCAAAAGTAAATTGGAGTATCAATGAAGCTGATCAACTAACAAAACGACTTCCGTTGCCAACAACAACTTTAAATAAATTGTTTTGTTGGCCATTTGAAATTTCTTCGAATCAAGAGCAAGAGCCTGCAAGTGTAAAGACATTGGTTGAAATTAATAAGGATAAAGAATTAGTTACATTCGATTTGAAGTGGAAAGAATCGTATGCTGAAAATAGTCAAAATAATGATGAAATCGAGCATCATGTTTTAGTTTGTTATCTGGATATATCGGTGGATGGGGTCGCTAAAAATCTCCAACTTACTAAGGTTCAGAAACCAGATCGTTATGATGAAAAATCATTTACAATACTCGCCAAAAAAGTATTGCTAACGATTCAAAACTTGTTAAGAAAAAAACCGAAAAAGGTGATTTGTTTACAAATTATTCTTCCACTGTCGTGTATTGATAAAAGTTATGGTATATCGGGATTAATTCATACTTGCCAAATGGAATCTATTAAGGTAAAACCTCAGTTAATTTTTGTAGATAGATGTAAGGATCAGAATGAATTAGTTCGCATTGCTGAAGAAAATATATCGCTTCTAAATATATATCGAATTATTAAATATGAGAATCAAATAAGATACTTGGAATGCAGAAGTAGATTCGTTATACCAAGTCATTCAATTAATTTTGAAAACATCTATAAAGATGGAGAAGTGATTTTGATCACAGGAGGACTCGGAGCATTAGGTTTAATAGTAGCGAAAGATATTCTATCACACACTTCTGATTTAACTTTAATTTTGGCCGGTAGATCTTTGCTTAATGATGCTCAAAATGAGATGATTGAGAAATTAAATAAAGGCGTCTCACAGGTTTTATATTATCAATCAGATATTTCAAAAGAAGAAGAAGTTAAAAGCTTAATTCAGAAAATATTATTAAACCATGGTGTCTTGGATAACATTATTCATTGTGCTGGAGTGCTTAGAGACAGTTATATTTTAAATAAATCAACCCAAGAGTTAGATACTGTATTTATTCCGAAGATAAATGGCGCGACTTATCTGGATAAGTATACAAAAAATATGAGATTACGCTTTTTCCTTTGTTTTTCTTCATTACATGCTTTGGGAAATGTCGGACAGGCGGATTATTCGATGGCGAATGCTTATTTAGATGGTTTTACAAGAAACCGAAATCATAAGGTCAAGATTGGAAGACGACATGGAAGGACAATGACTATAAATTGGCCTTATTGGAAAGAAGGAGGGATGCAATTGACGGAAACTAGCATTCAACTTTTGGAAAGTACAAAGGGATCTAGGCCTTTGCCAACCGAAGTCGGAGCTGGAGTTTTACATTATGTTCTGCAAAGTGGTCAGGAACAGATTATTATTGACTATGGAAACCAACAAAAATTAATGAAATATCATACTGTTAGTGAAGTGCTTGATTAGCATGATTTTCAAAAAAGCAAAAACAATTATAAATAATCAATTAATAAAGTGAATTAAATAAATTCATGCTAAAACCTATATAAATAAATGAACGAATTAGAAGAACAAATAAAAGATTTTTTGATCAGTAAATCGGTAGAGATTTTAAATGTAGATCGCTCTGAAATTGAGTGGGAAGAGGATTTGGATGAATATGGTTTCGAATCAATGAAGTTGAATAAATTATGTTTAATCATCAATGAGACATTTACTATTGACATTAGGCCTGCAATTTTCTTGGAGTACACATCTCTGTCAGAATTTAGTCAACATCTAAAGAAAATGTACTACCAAAAAGTTGAAAAGATCTTAGTCAATTAACCGTATTTTAAATAGACACAAAATGAGAAGTGAATTACATAGTGATGCCTTTGAACATGATAAGGATCAACAGCTTATTTTAGAAAATGCCAAACATTTATTTTTAGATGATGCTGAATTGATTGAGCATTATTCACATTTAAACATGAGGCACCAACTAAGTTCAACGAATTATGGATTGGATTCGGAACGGGAATTTCTAAAAATAAAATTTGAAAAATTCAAGAAGGAATGCTCCGCTTTTGATAAGCTGGACTACAAAAAATCATATATCAAAATTAAAGCGTATAAGCCCGAAGAAATCAGTGATGAAAAAATCAAAGAATTACTTTGTGATCCTTCTGCACCTCCAATAGTTATAAAAGGGTTAATGAAAGATACAAAAGCTGTGAAGGTTTGGAATCATGAATACCTCTTAAAAAACTATGGAGATGTTGAGCTTTATGGAATGGATTATTCAAAAAATCAAGCTACAGAAAGCAATATAGGATTTGGTGATGCTGCCAAAAAAATAACCGCCAAATATGTTTTGGAAAATCAACTAAATCCAAAATCAAGAGAAACTTTTTATATCAATAATTCTGTTGATTTTTTTAATGCTTATCCAGAACTATTAGACGATGTGGGGACTAACCTATTAAACGAGAAGATAAAAGACCTTGTTATGCCTTTATTTCCACAGATGTTTATTGGAAATTTAAAGACCTGGGGAACAGATTGGCATCTTAATAACGATGTGAGTGCTACGGTAGCGATTTCTGGTGTTAAACGGTGGTTTTTTCTAGATCCCTTACATGCTTATACTCTTCAAATCATTCCACCACCACACAGCCCCAATGCCATGCTTTCGGCATCTTTTGTAGGTGGTCAAACCAGTATACGTTACGATCTGGATTATCACTTAGCTCATAACCCTGCTTATGCGTACGCACCAAAGTATTATTACGATCAGGAACCAGGAGATGTGATTTTCTTTCCTAAATGGTGGCCGCATGCAATCATTAATCAATCGCCATTGTCCATCATGGCCAACCAACGGTATACTGAGGTGAACCTTTCGGAAAACAAAAAGTCTGCAGAAACCGCAATTCGTATGCCATTATATGAAAGCATTCTTAGGTCAGATCCAAGGTATCGTGATTATAGTTTTGAAATATATCAAGCGTTACAAAAAAAGGAAATCATTAAGGACGAAGTTTATTTCAGTAAGAAAGAGTAATCGTTCTATTTTAGAATTAAATAATACTAAATAATAAAAATGGAAAATAAAACATACTTATTGAATTTAGGTTTTTTCTATTGTGCTATTATTCCCAATCAGAAAAAATGTTACCTATTAAACGTAGAAAGTTCGAATCATCCTGATATCGAATCTTTTCTAAACGGAGAGGAAATAGATTTCTCAAAATACAAATCTATCGAACTTCCTTATGATAAATCAGAGTCTTGGACAAGTTATTTGGAGTCTCAAAATTCAGTTACCTATCACGCAGAAAAGGATTTATCGGAAGAAGAATATTTTGATCGACTTACACTAAAAAAACATACAGATGGTTTACTTGTGGCGATTAAAGACCCAAAAAAACAAAAGGTTAAAGTTTTTAGGAAGAACAGTCACTTACATGATGAATAATTCATGATATAAAAAATAGTATAAAAATTAAGGATTTCAATTACCTAAATAAAAAAGCAAATGCCTCAAAAAAAACAACTTACTAAGACACTCGAATCTTCAACAAAAAAAAAAATTAACACTAAAAAAAATGACTCAATTGCCATTATTGGTATGGCTGGATTTCTGCCTGAGTCAGATTCTGTTGAAGAATTTTGGGAGCAATTAGATAGTCAAGAATGCCTTGTCAAGGGAATTCCAGATGATCATGATCCGGATGAAACAGTACTATCCAAGAAAGGAGCTTTTATCAAAAATATTAGAGGATTTGACGCCAACCTCTATCATACAATAAGTGCAGAAGCGAAATACATGACTCCTCAACAACGATTATTGTTAATGTCAGTATGGCATATGTTTGAGGATGCCTGTATTTTGCCTTCTTCTCTTGAAAATAAGAAGGTTGCCGTAATTGTTGGAAAAGAAATTAATCCTTATGCAGAATACTTGAATAAAGCGCCTATTACAGCTTTTACTAATTTGAGTATGTTTGATACCTATTTACCGAATCGAATATCTCATTATTTTAATTTTAAAGGGCCAAGTTATTGTATAGATACGTCCTGTACAAGTGGATTAACGGCGCTTCATCAGGGTAAAAAAATGCTCAAAAGTAATGAGGTTGATTATGTTGTTGTAGCTGGTGTTAATTTGATCTATGGAAAAGAATGGACCAAATCCTTTTATTCTGGAACAGAATCCATGGGTTTAATGACCAAGAGTGGAAGTAGCAATACTCCATTTCAAAATGAAGCTTCAGGTTATACATCTTCTGAAGGTGTGATAAGTTTGTTGTTAAAACGTGGAGATGAGGCTTTAGAAGAGAATGACAATATCCATACATTTGTTTTAGGCTCCTCATCAAATCATGTAGGAAATGCAGGAAATATTGCTTTTCCTGATGCCAAACAGCAAAGTAAGGCTATGATTGAAGCTGTTAAAGAAGCTGGAGTTTCATTAAATTCAATAACTCATATTGAAGCTCATGCATCTTCATCAATATTAGCAGATTCACAAGAAATTAAAGGGTTCAAATTAGCAGAGAATTACTTTAATAAAGGCAAGGGGAAAGAAAGCCCCTGTACCATAAGTTCTCTAAAACCTAATATAGGCCATATGCACGCTGCATCTGGTTTAGCATCATTAGTTCGATTGGTCTATTCTTTCAAAAAACAAAAAAAATTAGGCATAAAAGACTTTACTAATCTAGGTGATGAAATTAGTCTTGATAAGTCACGCTATTATATTTCAGCAAATGATGAAGATTGGCCAAGATTAAAAGATAGTAACCAAAAAGAAATTCCAAGACGAGGAGCTATAAATAATTATGGCGGAGGTGGAAATAACATCCACATGATTTTGGAAGAGCATGTTCCCGTAAAAGAAGAACTAAAAGATTCAGGTGTCTATTTTTTAGCAATTTCAGTGGCAGAAGAATCTCAATTTTTGGATTATGCCACTAATATTAAAAATTATCTGGAAAAAAATGATTGTAATGAATTTGAGATAGAATATAATTATTTGTTGAGCCGAAAAATGTTGGATCATCGAATCGTATTTCGATATAAATCAATTGAAAATTTAATTCAAAAGCTAACGAAGTTTATTGATTCAGAAGGGGAAATCGGATATTATACCAAAGGAAATAGTAAGGATAGTTTAGATTTAAATGAAATATTTCTAAAAAATGGAAAAATAGTAAAGTTTCTCAATGATCTAAATGATCATGAAGACAAATCCTTTTTGTTAGATTTGTGGACCAAGGGATATGAGACTCCTATTCAGGAATTTTATAAGTCTAAGTCGGTTCTTAAAACCTCGTTACCAGGCTACCCTTTTAAGCTTGATACCTATTGGTTGGACATCTATCAAGGACAAAATAGTTCTGTCAATAGCTCATCTTTTGGCTCTTTGATGCACCCATTATTGCATAGTAACGAGTCAAATGTTAATGAACAAAAGTACAAAAGCACCTTTACAGGGAAAGAATCTTTTTTAGATCATCACCAAATAAGAGGAGAGAAAGTCCTTCCTGGAGTCGCTTATTTAGAGTTAGCCAGAGAAGCGGGTTCCCGTTCATTGGGGAATCAAGTGACACAATTAAAAGATGTTATTTGGCTGAATCCGATTCGCGTAAATGAAGATCCAAAGGAAATTCAAATTAGTTTGTTTGAAGACAACCATGATATTGCTTATGAGGTGTATAGCAAGTCAACAGATAATCCAGATGAAGAAATTATTCATTCAAGAGGAAAATTAAATACAGAGTTGCAAATACAACCAAGTCCAGTTGATGTAGAGAAGATAAGAGCTTCTTTGAAAAATCAGAAGAACGGCAAAGAGTACTATGCTTTGTTTGAAAAACTGGGATTACATTTAGGAAGTACTTTTAAAGGTATTGAGCAATTATTTTATAGTGATTCTGTTTCTTTAAGCAAGATTACTTTACCAAATGAAGAGCACTTTATTTTACAACCTGGATTGTTAGATAGTGCCTTGCAAACTTGTGTTGGATTAAATCTTGGACAAGGAAAAAGTACATTAAACATCCCTTTTAGTATAAAAGAGGCAACTATATTCGGAGATGTTCATCAAACCAGTTGGTGTTATGTCAGAAAAAGTAAAAACAACAAGTCAGATAGCACTATTATTAATTATGATGTTGATTTAATAGCTGAATCTGGTGACGTGTTATTGCGTTTCAAAGAATTTGTAGCGCTGCCTATTGATGGATTCAAGCAAGAACCTATCGAATCAGATGAAATAAATGGTTCAGAAGATACAATAAATGATGGAGATACTAGTGTAAAAACAGACGCGAACCCTTACCAAATTGAAGTAGAAAAAGTCATTCTCAAATTAGTCTCTGATTTATTAGGTCAGGATTCAAGTAGAATCCCTACTCAGACTACTCTGGGAGATTATGGATTCGATTCTATAGTCATGACCGAACTTACAAATGTTTTGAATAATTATTATGAAATTGACCTTTCTCCAACCGCTTTTTTCAATTATCCAACCATAGAAAAATTAGCATTTCATATCCCTGAAGACTATCTTGAAAACGTACAAAAGAAACACAAATTAGGAGCACCATCTGAGAGTAAACAGGAAAAGGCACTTCCATTACCTAAACCAAAAGTCATTGATAAACTATCAAAAAAGAAGAGATTCTTTTTTAAAAACAACTCAAATTCAGGGTCTCATTCTTTTTCAAAATTAAATGAACCTATTGCTATTGTAGGGATGAGTTGTCGTTTTCCTGGTTCTCCAGATT
>CAKMZM010000077.1 GCA_929200365.1 uncultured Flavobacteriaceae bacterium
GCTTCAATTTCTGCTTTTACTTCAGCTTCTGATCCTTTTAATTCTTTTACATTGCGTTTCACTTTTCCTTCTTCAGAAGTTTCTATGGTAACGGTAGCAGTTGCTAGCTCATTTTCCATTTTCATACTAACTTCAATTTTCTTTTCTGAAGTATTATCTATTGATTGTGTCATTTCAATATTGTTAGATGCAACAGCAGTTTCAGAAGTATGCCCACCTAAAATAGGAGCGATTACCAAACCTACCAGACAAGTAAGTTTAATCAAAATATTCATAGATGGTCCAGATGTATCTTTAAAAGGATCTCCTACTGTATCACCAGTTACAGCAGCTTTGTGAGCATCAGAACCTTTATATGTCATTTCTCCATTAATTTCTACCCCTGCTTCAAATGATTTTTTAGCATTATCCCAGGCACCACCAGCGTTATTCTGAAAGATTGCCCACATTACACCCGATACACAAACACCAGCCATATATCCACCTAGTGGCTCAGCTCCAAAGATTAATCCTATAATGATAGGAGTAATGATGGTAATTAATCCTGGTAAGATCATCTCTTTTAAAGCGGCTTTGGTAGAAATATCTACACATTTTGCATATTCTGGAGTTCCGGTTCCTTCCATAATACCAGGAATTTCTCTAAACTGGCGACGTACTTCATGTACCATTTCCATAGCGGCTTTTCCAACAGATTGCATAGCTAATGCAGAAAAGATTACTGGTATCATTCCGCCAACAAATAACATAGCTAATACATCGGCTTTAAAAATATTGATACCATTAATTCCTGTAAAAGTAACATAAGCAGCAAATAGTGCTAGTGCTGTTAAAGCAGCAGAAGCAATTGCAAACCCTTTACCAACTGCCGCAGTTGTATTTCCTACAGAATCCAGAATATCTGTACGTTCTCTAACTTCAGGATCTAATTCACTCATTTCTGCAACACCACCAGCATTATCGGCAATAGGACCAAAAGCATCAATTGCTAATTGCATTGCTGTTGTAGCCATCATGGCAGAAGCAGCTAAAGCTACGCCATAAAACCCTGCTAATGCGTATGAACCATAAATTGCAGCGGCAAATAAGATTACAGATAAAAATGTAGATTTCATTCCTACAGCCAAACCTGCAATAATATTGGTTCCTGCTCCTGTAGAACTATTTTGTACAATATTTAGTACTGGTTTTTTACCTAAACTTGTGTAAAACGATGTTACCATAGAGATTAAAGCGCCTACTGCCAGACCTATAATTGTAGCGTAGAATACATTTATCGAAGGAATTTCTTTTATTCCTTCTCCAAAAAAGCTCATCTGCATAGTTTTTGGCAGCATCCAATCGATTAAGAAATAACTAGCAATCAATGTTAAAATAATAGCTACCCAGTTTCCTACATCTAAGGCTTTTTGTACTTGTGCTTCTTTAGCATCGTTATTTTTAATACCTACTAAGAATGTTCCTATAATTGATGCTAGAATACCAACTCCAGCAATAACTATTGGGAGTAAAATAGGTCCCATGTTACTAAAAGCATCAGAAAATTGTGTTGTGGCAGACATATCTCTTATTACATAGTTTCCAAGTACCATTGCTGCAAGAACAGTAGCTACATATGATCCGAAAAGATCAGCTCCCATACCTGCAACATCCCCAACATTATCCCCTACGTTATCTGCAATTGTTGCAGGATTACGCGGATCATCTTCTGGGATACCAGCTTCTACTTTACCAACTAAATCTGCTCCAACATCGGCTGCTTTGGTATAAATACCACCTCCAACACGAGCAAAAAGTGCAATAGATTCAGCACCAAGTGAAAACCCTGCTAAAGCCTCTAGTACAACTGTCATATTATCGTAAAAAGAACCTTCGCTTCCCATAAACTGACTGGTGAAAAACATAAAGAATAAACTTAAACCTAGTACCGCTAGTCCTGCAACACCAAGCCCCATTACTGTTCCTCCGCCAAAAGATACTTTTAATGCTTGAGGAAGACTGGTTTTTGCTGCTTCTGCGGTTCTTGCATTAGCATCTGTTGCGATACGCATACCTATATTACCAGCTAGTGCTGAAAATATGGCTCCAATAACAAAGGCAGGTACGATCATCCAGCTTGTCGTTTCCACAAGCATTGAAATACCAAATAATGCTATCGAAGCAATTACTACAAAAATTACTAATAACCTATATTCTGCCGCAAGGAATGCCAGAGCTCCTTCTTTAATACTTTTAGAGATTTCCTGCATTTTTTCATTTCCAGGAGCTTGTTTTTTTACCCAAGCCATTTTAATAAACATAAAAAGTAAGCCTAGAATTGCTAATGCAATTGGTACAAAAATCATATTTGATTCCATTGAATATATTTTAAGTTAATTAGTATTTAAGTTAATCAGTCGCTAAAAGTAGTAAAAATACCCTAGATACAAAAAGATAGTTAGGTGGCAATAATTTTAAATAATTAGTGGTATAAGAAATGAAAAAAACTATTGTTTTTAGGGGATAAGTTATGATTGTGACTTTCTTTTTTTGTATAAATTAAAAAAGATAGATGCATATATGATTTTATATTTATGCAGAACTATGTTTTTGATAGTGTTTTATACTATCTTTTTTGTAGATTATGCTAAGACTTAATATACATACTAAAGGAATCATAGAATTACTCGACACAAAATAGGTAAGCTTCAAATGAACGAGTATAAAAAGAGAGTTTCCTTCTGGTGGGATATAATGTTAATGTAAAATAAAAAGCACGATGTTATTTACATGACCATCATGCTCTTTTAAATTCTCAACATAGGTTCTTAATAAATACTAAATAGCCCTTTTGGTTTATTGTCTAATTCTTCAAAGCGTTTTATACAAGCTTTGATAATATCTTTAGCTTCATCAATATTACCCCATCCGCCTACATCAACTTTTTTTCTCTCTAAATCTTTATATACCTGAAAAAAGTGTTCTATTTCTTTTATTAAATGAGGATTCATTTCTTTTAGATCGGCAAGTCGGCTTGCAATAGGATCAGAAACAGGAACACATATGATTTTTTCGTCAGGCCCTTTTTCATCTGCCATATGAAAAACACCAATAGGTTTTACCTCCATCACACAACCAGGGAATGTTGGTTCTGTAACTAATACTAAAACATCCAGAGGATCTCCATCTAAAGCTAGGGTTTCAGGGATAAACCCATAATCTGCTGGATACATCATAGAGGAAAAGATCATACGATCATATCTGATTTTTTTTATATCAAAATCATATTCATATTTATTTCTACTTCCTTTTGGGATTTCAATTAGTACGTCAAAGCTTTCTCTGGTAGCTGCGCTCATAATTCGATTCTCTTTTTTTAATGGGCGGCAAATATAGGTATTACAAGGGGTTCATTGAAATTTATAAAGAAAAATTATTACTTTTTTAGTTAAATCTTATCATATTGTGATAAACTAAAAGAGTTTTAGGTGAAAATAAACAGTAACACTATAGAAAAATATAATAACTGGATAGTACGACCAATGTTTCAAAAGCTGGGATATGATATTTTTTAGAAATAAAACCCAAAAGACCCAGTGACTCCAAAGTTACGAGCATCAGGATTATCAAAATAATTTCCTCTAAAATGAAAATCTATTCTAAAAATCTTAAAAATATTCCCGACACCCAAACTATATTCCCAATAAATTTCATCATTAGGAGCTCCTACAGTTTGTAAAAACCCAGAAGCGTCCAGTGCGATATTTTCATCAGATAATTCTCCCCAAACACCTCTTATGCCGACCAGTTCTCTAAGGTTGAGTTTTCTTAGTAGCGGGATTCTAGAAAATATTCTACCATTAAAATTATGTTCTAAATGAAGAGAAGTATAGGTATCTGTAACAAATTCATAATAGTTTAATAACGGAAAAGTATTATATATAGAAAGATAAGTTTGATTTCCTGGGATAACACTTAATAATCCTAGTGGGACTTCACCAAATGTTTTTCCGACTTCTAATGAACTGTTTAATACACCAAAACCTCCAATGTTCCATGGTTGTCGATAGAAAAATTGTAGTTTTTGATACTCAAAATCACTTTCTATCAAACCCTTTACACCAACACTGTAATTTAAGAATAAAGTTGAAAAGTCACCATCGTTCACAATAATCCTATCTACGCCATACCCTGTAGTTTTCCTACCTGGGGTATATGTGATTTGTGTTGCTATTTCTGTTTGTTTGATTTGAGTTCGTAATTCATTGGTTTCTGAATCAATAAAATCCAAGCTGAATAATAAAGAATCTGCGGGTTTTAAAGTTCTGTAGGATCCTGTAACTCCAACCGTTAAGTTTTTCTTGGGTTCTATTTGCATAGAAAATGCAGATAGATTGATGGATGTAAGTCTGTCATTATCTCCTGTAGCAATAACAGAAGAGGAAGCCAGACTTCTTCCTTCAACATTATTAGTATTGGTTAAACTGGCACCAAGTTGCTCTACATCTCGTCGGTTTCCAGCAGCTACAATAAGTCTTGATTTTCGATCGACAAGATATTTTCCTGAAATTCCATATTTAAACTTATTATCTTTAAAACCATAAGCTCCATATCCTTCGATACGCCATCGGTCATTAGCAGTAAAATAGGTTCTACCACCTGCTCTAAGCCTAAACCCTTCAATATCATTAAATCCAATAGTATTAAAAAGAGGGCCAAAATCAAAACCATTAAACTCTACATATCCCGAAGCTAATATGGTTCCTATATTGTAGAGCCGTTTAAAAGCTTTTACCGTTTTAAGAGTATCGAGCAGCTTGTAAACTTTTTGTTCATCCTTATTCAGTTTTTCCATTCTGGCATTAGCCCAGAAAGAATCCTCTCTGTTATAAATATCATGATCATATGGGTCTACCTGACTTTGATAGAACTTTTTGTCTTTTTTTATGTCAAATTTATAATTGTCATATAAAGTTGTTCTTTTACCGTATACCCCACGTGATTTTTCTTTCTTACTAAAAGCAAAGTCAGATTGAAAATAATCTTTGGTAATTAGAAAAATAGAATCATTTAATACATCGAACTCTTGTTCGATATATAAATCTTTTACCCAGTTAATATTGGCACTTTTTGTGACTTCCAAGTTTATTTCTTTAATGGCCCAGGTAGTATCATTAACCCAAAAATCTCCTTTAAAAGTCAATTCATTTTTTCTTCTGGGGTAATAGACAATGTTATAACACCATTTGTTACCTATATATGCACTATCTGTTAAAACATAATTATATACGCCAACTCCAGTTCGGGATAAAGGACTGGTAAAACTTTTATCAAAGAATTTTAGGTAGTTTTCATACACGTCGTAGTTAGAGTACAGGTCTTTTACAAATGCGATTAATGTTTGATTATCACTAAAACCAGCATTTTTATTTCCAGTTAGTACTTCTTTCTCTTCATTAATTAAATTGTCTCCATACACTTTAGAGAGTGCTTCATTAAGAAAAATAGGTAAATAAGTTTTTCCAGTTATTCTCGATGTATCTACATCGTCAAAAATAAACTCCATACCATTAAAAATCCTACTATTGACCAAAGCACTATCAATAGTATTAAGGTCAAATTCTAATTTTTCATATTTATCATAGGTGTATTGTTTAAATTTCTTAACTCCATTTTCCCGTCGATTTTCCCAGATTTTTTTTAGAATATCAATAGCGGGATTATTTTTTTTTGAAGTTTTACCTTTATAAATAACAACCTGATCTAATGCTTCGGTTTCCTCTTCGAGGATAACTTCCATTTTATAAGTAACGCGCTTAGTTAGTTTTATGGTTTTGGTATGGAAGCCAATAAATGAAACTTTGATACTACTATGATTATCGTCAGACTCTAGGTAAAACCGCCCATTTTCATCAGTAATAGTTCCTACTGTAGAATTTGCAAATACAATATTTGCAAACGGAACAGGTTGCTTATTGCTATCATAAACCTGACCACCAATTTTGGTTTGTGAATAAAGAAATGTACAGCTACATAAAATAAAAAGTATTCCTAAAATCAAATGTCTCATCTAAAATTATTAAGATTAATACTTGTGATAATTAGTGGATCATATCAATTTTTAGACCACTTTTGTATTTGGTAATGCTCAGGAAATTAATTGATCATAAAATAAAGGAGTTTATTTTATTTATACATCACTTTTTTAACAGCTTTAACAACATCTTTGCTATTGGGTAACCATTCTTCTAATAATTGTGGAGAATATGGAGTTGGGGTATCTGCTGTATTGATCTTGATAATAGGTGCATCCAGATAGTCGAAGATATTAGATTGTACCTGATATGTGATTTCTGAAGAAATATTAGCTAAAGGCCATGCTTCCTCAAGAATAATCAATCGATTTGTTTTTTTAACAGAAGTAAATATAGCATTTAGGTCTAAAGGGCGAACGGTTCTTAGATCTATAATTTCACAGGAAATATTTTCTTTAGCTAGTTCATCTGCTGCTTTATAGGCTTCTTTAATAATTTTTCCAAATGAAACAATAGTAACATCATTACCTTCTCTCTTTGTTTCTGCTACTCCAAGAGGGATGGTAAACTCACCTTCTGGTACTTCGCCTTTATCGCCATACATTTGTTCACTTTCCATAAAGATAACAGGATCGTTATCTCTAATAGCAGATTTTAGTAATCCTTTTGCGTCTTTTGGATTTGAAGGAACCACTACTTTTAGCCCTGGTGTATTGGCAAACCAATTTTCAAAAGCTTGTGAATGTGTAGCTCCTAATTGACCAGCAGAAGCAGTAGGACCTCTAAAAACAATAGGAATATTAAATTGACCACCACTCATCTGGCGCATTTTTGCAGCATTGTTAATGATTTGATCTATCCCTACCAATGAGAAATTGAACGTCATGAATTCGATAATTGGTCGATTACCATTCATGGCACTTCCAACACCAATACCAGCAAAACCTAACTCAGAGATGGGAGTGTCAAGAACTCTATCTGGACCAAACTCATCTAGCATGCCTTTACTCGCTTTATACGCTCCGTTATATTCTGCAACCTCTTCACCCATTAAATATATGGATTCATCTCGTCGCATTTCTTCAGTCATTGCCTCGCAAATTGCTTCTCTGAATTGTATGGTCTTCATGTGTTTATTTTTATTATTTTTAGTAGACACCAATTATTTTAATAACTCTGATTTTGTTCCAAAGAAATATTTTGTGCCATAATGAAGGCAAAAGTAGCAATTAAAACCCTTTGTAAGGGATTGAATATTGAAATTTTTTATTATGCATGCATAATAAAATACACTTTTTATTTGTACCTTCGCTTTTATTATTAAATTCTCAAAAAATACATATATAAAATGAAAATATTAGTTTGTATTAGCCATGTGCCAGACACAACTTCCAAAATTAATTTTACAGATGGTGATACTAAGTTTGATACTAATGGGGTGCAGTTTGTAATTAATCCTAATGATGAATTTGGATTAACTCGTGCAATGTGGTTTAAAGAAAAACAAGGAGCATCTGTAGATGTTGCAAATGTTGGTGGACCAGAGACAGAACCTACTTTGCGTAAAGCCTTGGCAATTGGCGCAGATAATGCAATTAGAGTAAATACCGAAGCCACAGATGGTTTTTATGTTGCTCGACAATTAGCAAAAATTATACAGGATGGTGGTTATGATCTTGTTATTGCTGGTAGAGAATCTATTGATTATAATGGTGGTATGGTACCAGGAATGATCTCTGCTCTTACAGGGGCTAATTTTGTAAATACATGCATTGGTATAGAAGTCGAAGGAGATACAGCAACAGTGATTCGCGAAATTGACGGAGGAAAAGAAACTTCTACAGCTAAATTACCTTTAATTGTTGGAGGGCAAAAAGGATTGGTAGAAGAAAGTGATTTGCGTATCCCGAATATGCGAGGAATTATGATGGCTCGTAAAAAACCACTTACTGTAGTAGAACCAATTGAAGCAAATCAGGAAACAAAAGCTATCCAGTTTCAAAAACCAACACCAAAAGGAGAAGTAACATTGGTAGATCCAGATAATGTGGATCAATTGGTAGCATTATTGCATAACGAGGCTAAGGTGATTTAATTGTAAACTAAATCATTCTGAACTCTTTTAAAAAATTAACAAAACAATCAAACAGTTTCTGAAAACATGTTCAGGAAAAATTAAACAAAAATTTTATGTCAATTTTAGTATATACAGAAAGTGAAGGCCAAAAGTTTAAAAAAGCCGCTTTCGAAGTTGCATCTTATGCAAAAGAAGTTGCTACTATGTTTGGTACAACTGTAACCGCTGTAAGTATTAATGGAGGAGATAGTAGTGAATTAGGAACGTATGGAGTAGATAAAGTTTTAGAGATAAAAAATGATAAATTAGCCACATTTAATGCAAAAGTATATGCAGATGTTATAAAACAAGCAGCAGTACAAGAAGATGCAAAGGTTATTGTGGTAAGTTCTACAGCAGATAGTAAGTTTTTGGCACCTCTATTAGCAGTACACCTTAATGCTGGTTATGCATCTAATGTTGTAGGATTACCAGAAAGTGTTTCTCCTTTTAAAGTAAAACGCACCGCATTTACCAATAAAGCATTTAATATTACAGAAATACCAACAGATGTTAAAGTGATAGGGCTATCTAATAATGCTTTTGGTCTTAAAGAAAGTGCTACAGCTGTAGCTTTTGAAGCTTTTGATCCTTCTCTTTCTGATGATGATTTTGGAGTACAGGTAACAGCCGTAGATAAAGCTACAGATAAAGTGTCTATTGCAGATGCAGAAATTGTAGTATCAGGAGGACGTGGGTTAAAAGGTCCTGAAAATTGGGGAATGATAGAAGAACTTGCAGATGTGCTTGGTGCAGCTACAGCATGTTCAAAACCAGTAAGTGATATGGGATGGAGACCTCACAGTGAACACGTAGGGCAAACAGGAAAACCAGTTGCGTCTAATCTATATATTGCTGTTGGAGTTTCTGGAGCTATTCAACACTTGGCAGGAATTAATGCCAGTAAAGTAAAAGTAGTAATTAATAATGATCCCGAAGCACCTTTCTTTAAAGCTGCAGATTACGGAATAGTAGGAGATGCTTTTGAAGTAGTGCCAAGACTTATAGAAAAATTAAAAGAATTTAAGTCGAATAACGCATAATTTTCATAAATTGTGCCCAATTAGGGGCTGTTTGAACTTATGTGAAAATCCGTATATCCAAACAGCTTTTTTTATTGAGAGCAATATGAGTTTAGTTCGACTGAACATAAAAGGAATATCATACAGCCAAACCCAAAATGGTGCTTATGCATTAATTTTAAGTGAGGTAGATGGAGAAAGAAAGTTGCCAATTGTTATAGGCGCTTTTGAGGCACAATCTATAGCCATTGCTTTAGAAAAAGAAATCAAACCACCTAGACCACTTACTCATGATCTTTTTAAGAATTTTGCAGATCGGTTTGATATTATAGTAAAACAAGTAATTATTCATAAACTGGTAGATGGTGTCTTTTATTCCAGTGTTATTTGTGAACGCGATAAAATTGAAGAAATTATAGATGCCAGAACAAGCGATGCTATCGCACTAGCACTACGGTTTCAAGCTCCTATATTTACATATAAGAATATTTTGGATCAAGCTGGTATATACCTTAAAGTAAGTCCTAAAAAAGATGATGAAATTAATCCCGAAAGTCTTTTGGTAGATGAGATGGTTTCTGATGATGTTGAAATGATAGGCAAAGAAATCAGTTATAAAGACTTATCTATAGAAGAACTCAATCGAATGCTCAATAAAGCAGTTGCTAATGAAGACTATGAATTAGCAGCAAGGATTCGTGATGAAATTTCTAAACGAAGCTAGTTCATTATATCAGGATTAAAGATCTAATCTATTTTAAACGAGTTTTATTTTTATGAAGAAAGGAATATTTACTTTTCTACTTTCACTATCAGTTTTTGCTATATTATCAGCACAATCCATAGAAAAAAAATGGATTTTAGAAAAAGTTAATGGAAATCCAGAAGAAACTTTTACTGTTAAAAAGGGAGACTATTTTTCGCTAGAACAAGGTCAGTTTTCATATTCTTTTAATGATGCTTCAGAGAAACTTCAAGGAGATTATCTACAACAAAATAGCGTTTTATTACTTTTTCCTGAAACAGCTCAGGATTCCCTTATACGATATAAGATTGCTACCTTAACAGATTCTACTTTAGTTATTTTAAAAAATAATGTTTCATATACTCTTACCAATCAAAAAGAAACGATAGAAATAGTACCTGTTGCAGAGACTAATCAACTTATCTCTAATCAAGGATTTTCATTCACTAGTTTATGGAGAGGTGTTTTAGGAATGATTGTTCTTTTGATTATTGCTTATTCATTTAGTACTAATAGAAAAGCTATCAATTGGAAAACTGTAGGAATAGGCCTTGGTGCACAATTATTGCTAGCTTTTGGAGTGCTGAAAGTAAGTTTTGTTCAAAAAACATTTGAGTTTATTGGTCACATGTTTGTCAAAACACTTGATTTTACCAGAGCAGGAAGTGAGTTCTTGCTCGGCGACATGATGAATGTAGATAGTTTTGGTTTTATCTTTTTGTTTCAGGTATTGCCAACGATCATTTTCTTTTCAGCCTTAACATCTGTATTATTTTATTTAGGGGTTATTCAAATCGTTGTAAAAGGCATGGCATGGGTTTTAACAAAACTAATGGGTATCTCTGGAGCAGAAAGTCTAAGTGTTGCAGGTAATATCTTTCTGGGGCAAACAGAAGCTCCTTTGATGATCAAAGCATACTTAGAACGTATGACACGTTCAGAAATTCTACTAGTGATGATAGGAGGGATGGCTACCGTAGCTGGCGGTGTTCTGGCTGCTTATATCGGTTTTTTGGGAGGAGAAGACCCTGTGTTAAGATTAGAATTTGCTAAGCATTTATTGGCCGCATCTGTAATGGCTGCACCAGGAGCCATAGTGATTTCTAAGTTGCTTTACCCTCAACAAGAACCTATTGATACCAATGTAAAAGTATCAACAGACAAGATCGGATCTAATATCCTTGATGCTATAGCCAATGGTACTACCGAAGGTCTTAAACTAGCAGCAAATGTAGGAGCAATGCTTCTGGTATTTATCGCATTTATTGCAATGATAAATTATGGATTTGGAAAATTTGGAGAACTAACGGGACTTGATCAATTTCTAGCCAGTCATACTCCCTATGAAAAGTTTTCACTAGAAGCAATATTAGGAATTGTATTTGCACCTTTAATGTGGCTAATTGGTGTTGCTAAAGAAGATATGATGTTGATGGGGCAATTACTAGGGATTAAGTTGGCTGCTAGCGAATTTGTGGGATATATACAGTTAGCAGATTTAAAAAACCCAACCAAACCACTACATTTCACCTATAATAAATCTGTAATTATGGCTACTTATATGCTATGCGGATTCGCAAATTTTGCCTCAATCGGGATACAAATAGGAGGTATCGGTTCCTTGGCACCAGGACAACGAAAAGTATTGTCTGAATTTGGGATGAAAGCATTGATAGGAGGTACTATAGCCTCTTTGTTATCTGCTACCATTGCAGGGATGATAATCGGGTAATTATTTAAACATTAAAACCCTGTTAAAAACTATCCTTTTAGCCAATAGATTAAAGAGTATCCCGTATACTATTTTTTGTATATTTGAAGAACACTATTTAACTTGAACGATTAACATAATAAAATGTAAGAGAGAATATGAAGCAATATCTTGATCTTGTACGCCATGTAATTGAAAACGGAAACGCCAAAGAAGATCGAACAGGAACAGGCACAAAAAGCGTTTTTGGTTACCAAATGCGTTTTGACCTTAGTGAAGGTTTTCCTATGGTTACTACCAAAAAACTACATCTGAAATCTATAGTTCATGAATTATTATGGTTTTTGAAAGGAGATACTAATATTGGTTATCTTCAGGAAAATGGTGTTCGCATCTGGAATGAATGGGCAGATGATAATGGAAATCTAGGCCCTGTATATGGTCATCAATGGCGTAATTGGGATAATAATGAAATTGATCAAATCAAAGAAGTAGTAGAAACGCTTAAAAATAATCCAGATAGTAGACGCATGTTAGTATCTGCCTGGAACCCAAGCGTACTGCCAGATACATCAAAGTCTTTTTCAGAAAATGTAGCTAATGGTAAGGCAGCTTTGCCTCCTTGTCATGCTTTTTTTCAATTTTATGTAGCTAATGGTAAACTATCTTGTCAATTGTACCAACGTAGTGCAGATATTTTTTTAGGAGTGCCATTTAACATAGCTTCTTATGCTTTATTTACTATGATGATGGCACAAGTCTGTGGTTATGAAGCTGGTGAATTTATACATACTTTTGGAGATGCTCATATCTACAATAATCATATAGAACAACTAGAGTTGCAACTATCCAGAACACCCCGTAAATTACCCAAAATGATAATTAATCCTGAGGTAAAAGATATTTTTGGCTTTGTTTTTGATGATTTTAAATTAGTAGACTATGATCCATACTCTCATATAAAAGGGTCGGTCGCAGTTTAACCCCCCCCCAAAAAAAATTTAAATGAACTACGATGAAAAGAACATTACTTATATTAATACTTCTGCTTTCGGGGATTTCCTTTTCTCAGGATGCAATAATATTGTCGCAGGAAAATGCGAATGAAAAAGGAATCACACCAATCTGGCCAAAATGTGATCGATCAAGACAAACTCCTACACAATGTTTTGACCAAAAATTAAGAAGGCATATTGTTCAACATTTTGAGTACCCAGATATTGCTATGAATGATAAATTAAGTGGTACAGTAACAGTAGAGTTTATGATAAATAAAAAAGGAAAAGTAGAAATACTTGAAGTTATGGGAGCGCATAGATATTTACAAAGAGAAGCAATTAGAATTATTAGAGCCATCCCCAAAATGCAACCAGGCAAATGGGGAAATAAACCAATAGCTATTGCATATACTGTTCCAATTACTTTTATAAAACCAAAGTAAATAGAATAACCTAATTTTAACATTGGATTAACTTTGTTAAATAATAAAAAATAATAAAAATCAGTAAATTTGGATGTATACCTAAGTCGTAGACACTCTTTTTTATGATCCTTACAGATAATAATTTACTAGCTTCTTTCTTAATAACCCGATCAGATACTGAAGAAATTTGTGCACCTCTACAGATAGAAGATTATGTGATTCAACCCATTGTAGATGTTTCCCCTCCAAAATGGCACTTAGGACACACTACCTGGTTTTTTGAAGAATTCATTTTATCAAAATATGCAGAAAATTTTAAACGGTTTCATCCAGAATATGCCTATATTTTTAACAGCTATTATGAAAGTGTTGGAAAACGAATAATACGCACCGATCGAGGAAATCTTTCTAGACCAACAGTAAGTGAAGTATACGAATATAGAGACTATATTACTGCACATTTGCAGACTTTTTTAGAAGAAAATGATGACCCAAAAATCAGAGAATTGGTAGAGATTGGTATCCATCATGAAAAACAACATCAAGAATTATTGATTACAGATATAAAATTTATATTAGGAAATAATCCGTTGTTTCCTAAGTACAATGATACGTTTTCTGAAAATTCTGGTTTTGATGATGATCAATTTTCTGGATATAGTACCGTAGAAGAAGGTGTATATGAGGTTGGATATAAAGGGAATACGTTTTGTTATGACAATGAACTGGGCAGGCATAAAGTGTTTCTTAAGGAGTATGCTATTGCAAATACACTTGTAAGAAATAAAGAATACCTCGAGTTTATCGAAGATAAGGGATATCAAAACAGTGAGTTGTGGCATGCAGAAGCATGGGATTGGATACATAAAGACAATATTAAAGCTCCATTGTATTGGCATAAAATAGATAAACAATACTATCAATATACTTTACGAGGATTAAAAATAATTAATAACGAGGCACCAGTAACCCATATTTCTTATTATGAAGCATTTGCTTTTGCCCAATGGAAAGGAGAACGTTTGCCAACCGAGTTTGAATGGGAAACTGCTCAATCTCTTTTCAGATGGGGAATACGATGGGAGTGGACAGAAAGTGCATACACACCTTACCCAAACTACAAAAAAGCTTCTGGAGCATTAGGAGAGTACAACGGAAAATTTATGGTAAATCAAAAAGTACTGCGAGGAGGATCTGTAGCTACATCACGCAACCATACAAGACCAACATATCGTAATTTTTTTCACCCCCAACTCAGATGGCAATTTACAGGATTGCGATTAGTGAAGGATAAATAACTCTATTTTTTTACATGAATTCTAAAGATCAAAAAGTACTGACTTCTACTTTCGAGAAAGAAGTATGTGAAGGTTTAACTGCGTTTCCAAAATACCTGTCATCCAAATTTTTTTATGACGAAATAGGAGACGAACTATTTCAACAAATAATGGCATTGCCAGAATATTATCTTACACGAGCAGAATATGAAATTTTTGAAACTCATAAACTCGATATTATTCAAAAATTTGACACCTATAAAGAAGGGTTTGACTTAATCGAATTGGGAGCAGGAGACGGAAAGAAAACAAAAGTGCTATTGCAAGAATTATTAAATCAAGATTATGATTTTACGTATAATCCCATTGATATTAGTGAAAATGCGATTAATAGATTAGTAAAAAATCTTAAGCGTGAGATGCCAGAAATTATCGTACAAGGACAAATAGGTGAGTATTTTGAAGTTTTAGATCGATTGAAACAGATGAGTGACCGCAAAAAAGTAATCATGATACTGGGATCTAATATTGGTAATTTAGTACACTCTAGAGCGATTCAATTCTTGAAAAAATTATCCAATATAATGCACACAGGAGATCTTCTTTTTATAGGATTTGATCAAAAAAAACATCCACAAAAAGTTTTAGATGCGTATAATGATGAATCTGGAGTAACAGCAGCTTTTAACAAAAATGTCTTAACACGAATCAATAAAGAACTCAATGGGAATTTTGATCTTGATAAATTCATGCATTGGGAGACTTATGATCCCGAAAATAGAACTGCAAAAAGTTATTTGGTAAGTACAGAAAAACAAACTGTTGATATCGATCACTTATCATTACAAATTCATTTTGAAGATTGGGAAAGTATTCATACTGAGATTTCTCAGAAATATGATGATGATACCGTAAAATGGCTAGCAAAAGAATCTGCTCTGAAAATCGTGAAATCTTTTTCTGATCAGAATAATAATTATAAAGATTATTT
>CAKMZM010000078.1 GCA_929200365.1 uncultured Flavobacteriaceae bacterium
CTTTAATTGTTTTTTATTTGAATTTATCTCAATTATTCCTTTTACTTTGCAAACGTGAATATCGCAGTCGTCATATTAAATTGGAATGGAAGATCATTATTAGAGCAATTTTTACCTTCGGTGATCAAAAATTCTAAAGAAGCTATTGTTTATCTTGCTGATAACGCTTCTACAGACGATTCTGTTGCTTATGTAACAACAACTTTTCCCGAAGTTAGAATTATTCAGAACAAGGTTAATGGCGGTTATGCAAAAGGATATAATGATGCATTATCAAAAATAGATGCAGATATTTTTTGTCTTCTAAATAGTGATGTTGAAGTTACTAAAGATTGGTTGATTCCCATTCTTAAAACATTTCAAGATCATAGAGAAGTTGCTGCCATACAACCCAAAATCCTTGATTACAAAAAGAAAACTCATTTTGAGTATGCTGGAGCTGCAGGAGGATATATCGATAAACTGGGATATCCCTACTGTAGAGGAAGAATATTTGATTCTCTAGAAGAAGATCATGGGCAATATGATGACACTACTACTATATTCTGGGCTAGCGGAGCATGTTTATTTATAAGAAAACATGTATTTGAAGAGGTCGGAAAACTGGATGAAGATTTTTTTGCTCACCAGGAGGAAATTGATCTTTGCTGGCGTATTCATAGTAGTGGGTATACAATATTATATGAAGGTTCATCAACAATTTATCATTTAGGAGGAGCAACTCTGGATTCAATGAATCCTAGAAAAACGTTTCTAAATTTTAGAAACAGTCTTTATCTACTGATTAAGAATGTGCCAGGAAATACAGTATGGCTTTTGATGTTTATAAGAATGGTATTAGACGGGATTGCAGCAATTAGATTTATCATACAAGGGAAATTCTCTCTTTTTTTTGCTATTTTTAAGGCGCATATCAGTTTCTATGCTAATTTTAAGACTTTTAATAAAAAGCGTAAAAAACTTTCAAAAACGAGAGAATATTATTCGCTTTTTTCCGTTGTATGGCAGTATTTTATTTTAAAACGTAAACATTTTGATCAATTATAAGGAGATATAATAAATTATTGTTAACGACCTAGCATTACGTCACATTTTTAATAATTTTGAGTTATATAACCAGAATAAGACTAAAACAAATTTTCTAATGAAAAAAGCAATGATTATTGGGGCCTCTCTAGCAATTCTATTATCTTCCTGTGTTTCGCAGAAGAAGTTTTCAGAATTAGAAGCCAAACACAAAGAAACTGAAGATTTATTAAACTCTGCAACAGTTAAATTAAATAACTGCCTTGAAGAAAAAGCAAGTTCAACTTCGCAACTTAATGTTCTTAAGGACCAAGTATCTAATCTAAAAAACCAGAACTCTGCTCTACTAAATAATGTAGGCAATTTAGCCACTCTTTCTACTAAAGAAGCAGAGAATTTAGAAAAATCTTTAGAAAGTATTAAAGAAAAAGATTTGCAGATAAGAACAATGCAAGATGCTCTTACTAAAAAAGATTCTGTAACCTTGGCACTTGTAACCAGTCTTAAAGGAGCTTTAGGAAATCTTGCTGATGAAGATATCGAGATTAATGTAGAGAAAGGTGTTGTTTATGTTTCTATTTCAGACAAATTACTTTTTAAGAGTGGTAGTTATAATGTTTCTGCAAGAGCTCGTGAAGTGTTAGGCAAAGTAGCAAAAGTTGTTAATGATAAGCCAGATATTGAATTCTTGGTAGAAGGTCATACTGATAATGTACCTATCAAAAACAAAGTACTTTTGGACAACTGGGATCTAAGTGTAAAACGTGCTACTTCTGTAGTAAGAGTATTACAGAATGATTTTAAAGTAGACCCAAAACGTATGACTGCAGCAGGAAGAAGTCATTATGTACCCGTAACTGATAATAATTCTGCAGCAAGTAAAGCAAAAAATAGACGTACAAGAATTGTTGTATTACCAAAACTTGATCAATTCTATAATATGATTGAAGATGGTATGAAAAAAGCTTCAGGAAAATAATAATAAAAATATTTTTTCTATTTATACAAAAAGGGAAATCTAAACGATTTCCCTTTTTGTATAAATAGAAGTAGTATATCATTTTTTGTTTCAATCCAAAATAATTCTCGTGCCGTTCTGTCGGTGAGTATTATCTATTCTATTTTCCTCATCTTCTAATCGGAAAAACCCCTTCCAAAAAGAAGATTCCATCCATCTAGATTCTGCCCTATATAGTTCATTTTTTACCATATAATAACTATCAAAAGCAGAAAACAATGTTTTAGAATATGCTGCAAACCCTTTCCTGTCACCAGTTAATATATACGATTCAATAACACTTAAAGCTTCTTTTACAGTATAAATTGCATTAGCAATACCATAAGAAGAAAGAGGATCAAAAGATAATGCAGCATCACCAACTGCCATCCAATTTTCTCCTGATAAACAATTGGCTATAGAACAATTTGCATCTGATCCTACAATTTTTACTTCAGCTTGTTTTGCCAGAAAATCTTTTAGCACTATTGTTTTAGATAACACTGATTGCCAACCTTTATAATCTTTAAGCCTTAACTGAATCAGATTTTCTTTATTCGTAAAAACTGATAAAATATTAGTTTCTTCATCTAAAGCAGAAACAATACCCCACCCATCTTCAAAAGATTCTACAAATATATCATATGTTAATTTTGGGTGTTTTACTCTTGGTAAATGACAACTAAAACATATAAGATTGTCGTGTAATTGAATAGGAATATTTAATTTTTTAAGGATAGCACGGTTTCTTCCTGTGGCATCAATAATCATCTTTGCGTTAATAATTTCTTTTTGATGATTATTTTCTACCTCTATAGTAACTTCGTCTTTAGAAATTATCATATTCAACATCTTTTCATAACCCATCACATCCTCATTACATAACTGCTCAAGATCATCAATTATAGCTTTCTTATTAATTTTTAAACCATTTTTATACGACAACTGAGAGAAGAAATTGTTGTTCTGTATTCTTGTATTTCCCCACATCGAATGATAACCATATGTTTTTTGAATCGCATTTTTTTCAAAGATTTTTATGAGATCCAGAGATTGCAATAAAGGCATTGCAGAAGGTGGTAATGTTTCTGCCAAAGCAAAATGTTTTGCCATATTTTTGCGATCCAAGACCAGATGTCGTATCCCTTTTTTCTTCAAAAAAAATGACAACACTAATCCTGCGATACCTTTACCTACAATAATTACATCTGTATTCATTATTTTTTATCAGCTTCTTTTACACTATAAGAAACATATATATCTTTAAGTTATCCTTTAAAATTTAACTTTCTTCCAGTGACTATTCCTAATTTTATGCTATTGATCACACTAATAAGTTTATATAAGACAACCATTTTCTACATGAATCTCTTAACCAATATATAACCTGTTTTTTTGTTACCCGACCATTTTCTAATCGTACAATATTAAAGAGGTAAATTCTGAATTTAAGAGTTTTCTAACACTCATTTTGTTGGTTATTTTAAGTTTTCTTAAAGTTAATAAAATTCCTATGGCATTATACCCGTATTTATACGTGGTTTTATACCAAAATTAACCCTAATTAACACAATACCAGTCATGAACAGTTACTAACTCATCTATCATTTCTTTACTTTTTTATATAACGATATTTTGGTATGAGACATTTCGAAATAAAGTTTCAGAACAAAAAAAATACTAATATCTTTGCCCCCAAATAAATTTTAAACCAAATCTTAAAAAATGAAAGAAACCGTTACTACAGTAGTACTTCTACTCTGTATAATATCTGTAAAATCTCAATCATATATCGGATTCCTCACTGATAATTACAGTGGTGTTCATGGGGTAATCAGTAACCCTGCCAATATTGTAGATTCAAGATTTAAAATTGATGTAAATCTCATTGGTGCTAGTGCTTTTGCTGCAAATGATTATTACGGTATTAATTTTAATGATGCTCTCAAAAATGATTATGATATACAAGATGATGCAAAAATATTTCCAAAAGATAAAAATAATATAATAGGAAATGTTGACATTTTAGGACCTTCTTTTATGTTTAATATCAATAAAGAAAATGCTATAGCTTTATATAGTAGAGCAAGAGTTTTCTACAATATTAGTGAAATTAATGGCAAGACTTTTGAAAGCCTCGAAGATGGATTCGATCAGAATAATGATTTTATCGTAAATGAAGGTGATTTATTTTTTAGCGGACACTCATGGGCAGAAATTGGTATCTCTTATGGTCGTATCATCATGAATAAAGAACAACACTTTATTAAAGGAGGTATAACACTTAAATATCTACAAGGATTAGGAAATGTATATGCTAGTGGAACAAATTTATCAATAAGTTATGATGAAGATGGTTCTACTCTACCTGGAGGCATAACAATTGGTAGTGTAACAACTTCTGGAGAAATGAATTATGGATATAGTAAAAACCTTGAAGATGATATTGATGAATTTGAAATTGTTAATTCTGCAGTAGGAGTTGGAGTAGATTTTGGTTTTGTGTATGAATGGAGACCAAACTATCAATCATATACTTCTACAGATAGTAAGGGAAATATATATGGTCAAAGAGATGTTAACAAGTACAAACTAAAATTTGGATTATCACTTACTGACTTAGGATCAATTAAGTATGATGATGGTGTAGAAGAAAGATATGACATCAATAATGTTCTTAATGAGAATAGTTTTGAAAGCATTGATGATCTTAATGAAATAGAGAATTTTTATACTAGATCTAGTACCGATGATATAGAAAAAGCTATCTTACCTACAGCATTACATATAAATGCAGATTGGAATATCAATCAAAAATTTTATATAAACTTGAATTCTGATATTTCACTTACAGCAAAAAATAAAGTTAACAGAAGTAGGATTGCAAATATAATGTCATTAACGCCTAGATTTGAAACTAAATGGTTTAGTTTTTACTCTCCTTTAAGTATTGCACAACATAGTGGATTTCAATGGGGAGCTGGTTTTAGAGCAGGTCCTCTTTATGTAGGTTCGGGATCAATAGTATCTGCGCTTATTAGTAGTGAAATTAAAGCAGCTGATGTATATGCTGGTCTTAAGGTACCAATATATCAATCTAAGCCAAAAGATAAAGATGAAGATGGTATACTTGATAAAGTAGACGATTGTCCAGAAATTAAAGGTCCAGAAGATAATTTTGGTTGTCCATGGCCAGATACCGATGGTGATACGGTATTAGATAAAGATGATCAGTGCCCAGAAGAAGCAGGAGCCATAGAAAATAGCGGTTGCCCATGGCCAGATTCAGATAGTGATGGATTATTAGACAAAGATGATACTTGTCCACAAGAAGCAGGTCCATCAGAAAACCAAGGATGTCCATGGCCAGATACTGATGGTGACACTATATTAGATAAAGATGATAATTGCCCTAATATTGTAGGTACTGTTGCTAATAATGGTTGTCCAGAAGTTACTGACGAAGTACAAAAAAAATTAAATGAGTATGCAAAAACCATCTTATTTGATTCGGGTAAATCTTCTATAAAAGAAGAATCTAATCTAGTACTTAATGATATTATAAATATTCTTAAAGAGTACTCTACTGCCAAATTTACAGTAGAAGGACATACAGATAGTGCAGGAAGTAATAAACTTAATCAAAGATTATCTGACTCCAGAGCAAATGCTGTAAAAAATTATTTAGTAGAAAATGGAATTGATCAATTTAGATTATCAGCGATAGGATATGGTGAAGATAGACCTATAACTTCTAATAAGACAAGAGCAGGTAGAGCCAAAAATCGACGTGTTGAGATAAACTTGGTTAAAGAATGATGTTAGCTACATCCTTATAAAAACAAATAATCCTTGAAAGTTACTTTCAAGGATTATTTGTTTTTATACCAGTTTGTTGTTAGAATTGCTCAAAAATAAGAAAGAAAAACTTGTACTCAGCTTGATCAGGTATTAAGCACAATTGCAGCTATGCTTTTATTTTGAAACTCATCCTGAGTAGTGGTACTAAGTCAAAAAATTAGTGAGAATAAGGTACAAAATATGAATTTTGCAGGCAAAAGCATTACTCTTATTCTAAATGAGTTCTTGAAGTATTCTTTTAAAAAAAGCAATTATTTATGAGAAATTTTAAAGATAAAATGGGTAATTCCAGATTTGAAGGAAGTTCAATAAATAACTATATGATATCAATACTTCCTTTTCCTTCTCTTACCAATACTGGTTCACCACTTGTAAGATCAATTACAGTAGATGGTATATTATCACCATACCCCCCATCAATTACCATATCAACAAGGTGCTGCCATTTTTCTAATATCAATTCTGGATCTGTAGTATATTCTATTACTTCATCTTCATCATGGATAGAAGTAGAAACTATAGGGTTACCCAATTCTCCTACAATAGCTATACAAATATTATTATTAGGGACACGAATACCAACAGTCTTCTTTTTTTTAAAAACAGTGGGTAAATTATTACTTCCAGGAAGAATGTACGTATATGGTCCTGGAAGTGTTCTTTTTAGTAATTTAAATGTCGTATTATCAATTTGTTTTACATAATCAGAAAGATTACTTAAGTCTTTACATATAAATGAAAAATTAGCTTTTGCTAGTTTTACACCTTTAATCTGTGCAATCCGTTCCAAGGCTCTATTATTTGTAATATCACAACCTAGTCCATATACTGTATCTGTAGGGTAAATAATTAACCCTCCATTACGTAAACAATTAATTACTTGTTGTATTTTACGTGGATTTGGATTTTCATTGTATAATTTTATGAACTCTGCCATATATAAAATGATTCTAAATATAAGATACTACAAAAAAAGTAAACATTATTAATTCTAAGTGTAATAAATAAGTAGTACTATAAAACTTTCAGTTTTGCAAAACGAAGCAATAACTTCTTAATCCCCCCTTTTTCAAAGTGAATTTCGGCTTTTCTGTCTTGCCCAACTCCATCAACCTTAATAATTTTTCCTTTACCAAATCGCATATGCTCAACTATTGTTCCTGGTATAAGATCCTTGTCAAAGAGATTTACATTAGATGATGCATTGGTTGTATCATTAGACGCAGGTCTAAGTTTTCTTAGTTTACGTAGCTGTTCTTCAGTAGGTTTATGTGCTAATGGTGGTGCTCCAGAAACTGGTTTTTTAAGTCGTAACTTACTTTTATCAACTTCTCCAAAAATATCAGAGTCAATTAATGGTTTATAGCGATAGCTCTCTATTGGTATGATATATTCTAAGAATTGCTCATCTATTTCTTCAATAAATCGACTAGGTTCGGCATCTACCAGTTTACCCCATCGATAACGTGATTGTGTATATGTAAGGTATGCTTGTTTTTCGGCACGTGTTAATGCTACATAAAACAGGCGTCGTTCTTCCTCTAGCTCACTTCGGGTATTCATACTCATACCCGATGGAAAAAGATCTTCTTCCATTCCTACGATATACACATATGGAAATTCCAGCCCTTTAGCAAGGTGAATAGTCATCAATGCCACCCTATCATCATCTCCTGTATCTTGATCTAAATCTGTAGCAAGGGCTACATCTTCCAGAAATTCTGCTAATGATCCCCTTACATCTGCTAATTCTTTTTGTCCTTCTACAAAATCACGAATACCATTTAGTAATTCTTCTATATTTTCAATTCTGGCAATACCTTCTGGAGTACCATCTTTTTTAAGTTCCTGTAGTAACCCTGTTTTTTTAGCAACCATTTCAGCCAGCACAAATGCATCAGAAGTCTCATTAGTAATTTGAAAACTTTTAATCATTGTTATAAAGTTTTCTAATCGAGTTTTGGTTCCGCTATTAATCTTTAAATTAATACGATCCAGATTTTCAATCACTTCAAAAATAGAACGGTCATAATGATTTGCTGCAACTATTAATTTATCTACAGTTGTTGCGCCAATTCCTCTGGTGGGATAATTAATTACTCGTTTTAAAGCCTCTTCATCTTTAGGATTAATCACTAATCTCAAATACGCCAATACGTCTTTAATTTCCTTTCTTTGATAAAAAGATAACCCTCCATAAATCCTATATTTTATATCTCGTTTGCGCAGTGCATCTTCAATAGCTCTAGATTGTGCATTGGTTCGATATAACACTGCAAAATCTCCACTATCTAATTGATGATGCATCTGGTTTTCAAAAATAGAACTCGCTACATACCTACCTTCATCACCATCAGTTAATAATCGATTTACAATTATCTTGGCTCCATCATCATTAGCTGTCCAAACCACTTTATCGAGCTTGGTTTTATTTTTATCTATGATAGAATTTGCAGCCTCTACAATATTTTTGGTCGATCTGTAATTTTGCTCTAAACGATATTGTTCTACATTATCATAATCTCTTTGGAAATTAAGAATATTATTAATATTCGCTCCGCGAAAAGCATAAATACTCTGTGCATCATCTCCTACCACACAGATATTCTGAAACTTATCAGATAATGCTCTTACTATAAGATACTGAGAATGATTTGTATCCTGATACTCATCTACCAAGATATATCTAAATCGGTTTTGGTATTTAGCAAGTACCTCGGGAAAACGGTTCAATAACTCATTAGTTTTTAACAAGAGATCATCAAAATCCATAGCACCAGCCTTAAAACAACGATCTACATATTGCTCATAAATCTCTCCTAATCTAGGGCGTTTTGCCATAGCATCGGCTTCTACCAGTTCTGCATTCTGAAAATATGCTTTTACAGTTATCAAACTGTTTTTATAGGAAGAGATACGAGAATATACCTGTTTATATTTATAGATATCCTTATCGAGTCCCATCTCTTTAATTATAGAAGCTATTAATCGCTGAGAATCCTGAGTATCATAAATTGTAAAGTTTGAAGGGTAACCTAATTTATCAGCTTCAAACCTTAATATTTTTGCAAATATTGAATGAAACGTACCCATCCATAGATTTTTAGCCTCACTGGGACCAACAATACTCGCAATACGCTTTTTCATTTCGCGGGCCGCTTTGTTGGTAAATGTTAAGGATAATATATTAAAAGCATCTACCCCCTTATGCATCAAATATGCAATACGATACGTGAGTACACGTGTTTTCCCCGAACCAGCTCCAGCGATCACAATCATAGGCCCATCTATTTGAAGTACAGGAGCTCGTTGTGCATCATTTAATTCTGCTAAATATTCTTCCAAAGTAACATTATATTTATAAGCGAAATTTAAGGAAAGAACTACGGTTATGAAAACGTACTTTATGTTTTTTGTAAACAAATCATGGTCAATAACTTTTAGCAAACACCAATATCTTTTCAATATTGATCAATTGTCTCATAAATAACTAGTAATCAAACCATAAATAAAAAAATAAAGTTTAACAAATATCTTATGATTAACAGGGGTATATGATACAACTCTTATAATCTGTGATTATTAAATTATTACTTTTCAAATAAGGATTATCAATAACTAAAATTCTTACAAATTGATATGTTTTCAATAATTAATATAGATTAAATGCGTTTTTTAAGGATAAAAATCATTATATTTAACAGAAACTAAAAATAAGTATTAGTTTTTTCAATTTAAAAATTCAACCAAATTCAATATTTATGACCCCTAACATGAATGTACAAATGGTACAAAAAGAACAGATTAAGTTTTTAAAATTTCCAAAAGAAGATGTGTTAAACAAAAAAAAAGATCAAATTGATCGATTCTTAGAATTACAAAGAGCACTCTCGTTAGGAAATTTAGAGCATCATAAAGTAAGAATCGTTTTTGTAGATGATAAAGGTTTAAAAAGAGTAGAAACAACCATATGGGGAATAACCGATAAAGAGGTTATTTTAAAACAATCTACAATCATTCCACTAGAAAGAATCATAAGCATTTCATAATTGCATATTATATGTGTATTTAATATTAAACTCATTTTAAAACTTTTTGACAATGAACTACCACCAAGGCAGAGCTATCGAGGAATTCTATTGATTAAAGTGCTGAAAAGTGAAAATATTACAAAATACCAACTTAAAACCAAAAAAATGGACAATTGTGAGGGAATCTGTTTTTTTATATAAAAAACCAAAATGATATTTTAACTTTTCATTAATAGATTTTTGAATACCTTTAGAATCCAAAAATTTAAAGCTTGAAAAACAGAATAACATCCTCTATTTTTATTTTACTTCCGTTTTTTATTTTTTCTCAACAAAAATCTAAGGAAGGTGAAATAATAACTGAATATGGTAAAACCTATACAGTTAGCGATCCAGATTTTAAAACCAAAATGCAGTATGATTTAAAAGCTGTATTTGATGTTGGAAGAACATTTAAAGACAGTTCAAAAGTAAACCCTCTTTTTAATACTGCTGCGAGATATCTTAATATGCATGCTGATGCTGGCGTACCACTCGAAAAGTTAAAGGTTGCATTAGTAATTCATGGTTCGGCAGTAAATGATATCTTAAACAATACAAAGTATAAAGCCAAATACCATATTAACAACCCCAATGCTCCACTTCTTTCTGTCTTAGCAAAAAAAGGAATCCAATTAATTTTGTGCGGGCAGACTGCCGCATATCGAAATATTTCTAAAGAAGATGCACTTCCCGAAATACAGATTGCATTATCTGCAATGACTGCATTGGTACAACTACAAAACGAAAACTACAGACTTATTATTTTTTAAATTTCAGGAAACTAATATGATTAGAATCTACATTATCAATTACTCTTTTTAAACGTTAAAACAGGTATATGAAAACACAACTATCATCTTTTTTATTTATTTTTTTAATGATCTTTTGTTCGATACAGGCACAACAGATTGATCCAGATATTAACACTTCAGCAGAAAAAATAGAATCCAAAGTGATTGAGTGGAGACGAAATTTCCATCAAAACCCAGAGCTTTCTAATCATGAATTTGAAACTGCTAAAAAAATTGCAAAACACCTAAAAAGTCTTGGTTTAGAAGTAACCGAAAATGTTGCTAAAACAGGTGTAGTAGCTCTTCTTAAAGGAGGAAAAGAAGGTAAAACAGTAGCACTTAGAGCAGATATTGACGCATTACCAGTAACCGAACGAGCAGACGTGCCTTTTAAATCTGTTGTCAAGACCACTTTTCTAGGTACTGAAGTTGGTGTTAGCCATGCTTGTGGTCATGACACTCATATTTCTATACTAATGGGAGTAGCAGAGGTCCTTGCAAAACATAAAGATAAAATAAATGGTACCGTTAAATTTATATTTCAACCAGCAGAAGAAGGACCACCACCAGGAGAAGAAGGTGGTGCTAAATTAATGATTAAAGAGGGGGTTTTAAAAAATCCAGATGTAGATGCAATCTTTGGCTTACATATTAATTCGGGAACCGAAGTTGGAAAAATTCGATACAAACCAGGGGGAACTATGGCAGCAGTAGAACGATTTGTTATTACTGTAAAAGGAAAACAAACACACGGTTCGGCTCCTTGGACAGGAGTAGACCCTATCCTTATTTCGGCCAAGATTATTGATGGTTTGCAGACTATTATAAGTAGAGAATCTCCTCTTGTAGATGAAGCTGCAGTAATCACTGTTGGTAAAATCACTAGCGGTGTACGATTTAATATTATTCCTGAAAGTGCAGAAATGATTGGTACAGTACGAACTTTGGATCCAAAGATGAGAGCTCTTATTATTCGTCGAATAAATGAAATGGCACCTGCAATTGCTAAAGCATATGGTGGAGAGGCCATTGTTGAATTTCAAAATAATACCTCTATCACTTATAATGATCCCGACCTTGTAAAAAAGATGTTACCAACTATTGAGGGTATTGCTGGTAAAGAAAATGTTATCTTATCAAAGGCTTCAACAGGAGGAGAAGATTTTTCATATTTTCAAGAAATAGTACCAGGGTTTTATTTCTTTTTAGGAGGAAAAACACCTGGAACAGAAAAAGCAACATCTCATCATACACCTGATTTTTTTATAGACGAAAGTGGATTATTATTAGGAGTTAAAGTAATGTCACAATTAACTATTGACTATCTTAATGTACAATAGATAAGATAAGATAAAATAAAATGGAAAGCATACTTAATTTTTTAGGTTCAATATCTTGGTGGATGTGGATCATTATTGCATTTGTGTTAGTTGCAATTCGCGATATATTTTTTAATAGAAAACATACAGTAAGTCATAATTTCCCTGTTATAGGTCATCTAAGGTATTTGTTAGAAAGTATAGGTCCAGAGATAAGACAGTATTTTGTTGCTAATAATAGAGAAGAACTTCCATTTAATAGAATTGAAAGAGGTTGGGTATATGCTTCTTCCAAAAATGAAAACAATTATGAAGGCTTTGGTACAGATAGAGATATTTATTTGCACCAGCATATTTTTGTAAAAAACTGTATGATCCCATATAAGATGAATAGGGATCACCCTAATAGAAAAGATAAATCTTTTCTTCCTTGCGCAAAGGTAATGGGGTTATACAATCAACGAGAAAAACCATATCGACCTGGGTCTGTTATTAATGTTTCTGCCATGAGTTTCGGATCCCTTTCTGCACGTGCCGTAGAATCTTTGAATATAGGTGTGCAAAAAGGAAATGCCTATCACAATACAGGAGAAGGAGGGCTTTCTCCTTATCATAGTAATGGTGGCGATGTTATTTTTCATTTTGGAACAGGATATTTTGGAGTACGCGATGAGGATGGTAATTTTTCGATGAAAAAAATGAAAGACCTGATAACTCAAAACCCTTTTATAAGAGCTATTGAAATTAAGCTTTCTCAAGGGGCAAAACCTGGAAAAGGAGGGGTATTACCAGGTGCTAAAATCACTTCGGAAATAGCAAAAATACGAGGTGTTGAAGCTGGTAAAGATGTATTATCACCATCTACTCATAAAGCATTTTCTAATGTTCCTGAACTATTAGAATTTATCGAGGATATTGCCAAAGAGACAGGACTTCCTGTAGGAATCAAGGCTGCAATTGGTAAAACAGACCAGTGGGAACTTCTTGCAGAACTTATGGTAAAAACCAATAGAGGTCCAGATTTTATTACTATTGATGGTGGCGAAGGCGGTACTGGAGCTGCACCCCCAAGCTTTGCTGATCATGTGTCTCTTCCCTGGGTATATGGATTTACAGCGATTTATAAAATTTTTCAAAAGCATAACCTTACAGATCGGGTAGTGTTTATAGGTAGTGGTAAATTAGGTTTTCCTGCAAAAGCTGCAATGGCATTTGCAATGGGGGTTGATTGTATCAATGTTGCCCGTGAAGCTATGATGAGTATTGGTTGTATACAAGCACAAATATGTCATACTAATCGGTGTCCTAGCGGTATAGCTACTCAAAGCAAGTGGTTACAGAAAGGGATTGATATCCCACTAAAATCTGATCGCCTGGCTCAGTATTTCAAAACTTTTAGAAAAGAATTTATAGAAATCACTCATGCTGCAGGATATGAACATCCTTGCCAGTTTACAATGCAGGATATAGATCTTAATGTTGATGATGGAGAACTTACCAAAACATTAGAAAATTCGTTTAAATATACAAAAACTTCTGTTGAGTATACCTGTGCAAAAGATTTAAAACAATGTACATATCTTGGTGGATATTACAATAAAGAAATCATAAAACAACATACATAAAATAATTATATACTTTAGAATGAAAATCGAGATTATACCATTGGTTATTTCCCTAGTACCCGCAACATTAATAACGTTACTTGCTATTTATTTTTTCAAATTACATACTACAAATGAGGAGAGGCGTCGCAGGTTTCTTTTACATAGAGAGAATCAAAAGCAATCTTTACCACTTAGACTTCAGGCATATGAACGCTTGGTTTTATTTTTAGAAAGAATCTCTCCTGGAAAGCTACTAACAAGAACCACTCCTGTTGGAGTAGATAAAAAAAATTATGAATCTTTATTAGTTCATACCATTGATCAGGAATTTGAACATAACCTCACCCAACAGATCTATGTTTCTGATGAGTGTTGGAATACACTTAAGGCTTCTAAAAATGCAACTATTGCTTTAATTCGAAAAACGGCATTAAAAGAAGATGTTGATTCGGCCACTAAAATGAGAGAAGTAATTCTTACAGAGCTTATAGAAAAAGGAGCTCCCAGTGATGCAGCAATTGCAATTATCAAAGAAGAGATTAGTGATTTATTTTAAAAAGATTTCTTGTAAGCATATATAACCTTCAAAAAGAGGTTATATATGCTTACTGAATATTCCTAGTTTGAATCAGGTGGACCCCCCGCATCCCTTCTTACCCACTCACATTTTTCTCCACTGCAAACCCAGTCATAACACACTCCATTTGCAAAACATATCCATCCAGATCCAGATCCACCATTTATTTTAGTTTGTTCAGATTTTGTAATGATACTAAATTGATTAAATTTTTTTAAAACACTCATAAATTTATAATATTAATTTATTCCCTACTCTATTTTGGCTTTTCAGGGTACGCCAGTAATTAATTTATTTTTGTTTAATAAAAGTAGCCATTTTGTTACATCGTTACCTCCCTGTTTTCCGTGAAACTCACTAAATATTTCATGTAAGTTTTTATGTCTAAAAGGAAATCAAATAATCTCTATCAGTAAATTTGTTTAAAGCAAATGATTCTTGGAGTTAAGCATCAAAGTTTGTATCAGAGCAAATTCGAATACCACCTTTGTAAGGCACTTCATATTCTATCTCATTGTCCTAAATTCTTGATATAAAGAGCTATAATTTTTATATGCTTATCCCGATGTTTC
>CAKMZM010000079.1 GCA_929200365.1 uncultured Flavobacteriaceae bacterium
ACAATGTCAGTCTTTAAAAAATTACCCCTATTGTTACTTCTATGTAGCCTAAATTTAATTTATAGTCAAGCTACTATACAAGGTTTGATAAAAAATGAATCTAATGAAGTGATTCCTTATGCAAATGTATTTATTAAAGGAACCAGTATAGGCACACAGGCACAAGAAGATGGTACTTTTACTATTAACAATGTTCCTTTTGCTACCCATGAGATAGTAGCCAGTGCCGTTGGATATAACGAACTTAGTCAAAAGATAGATATATCAGGAGATGTATCTAATCTTGATTTTATATTACAAAATGATACCCAGCTAGAAGAAGTTGAACTCTTTGGTTCTAGAGACAAAAGAGCAGAAAAATTAGAAACACTTACCAGATTACCTTTAAAACCCAATGAGCAGTTACAGAGTATTTCTGTGCTGTCGCATAAACTTATAGATCAGCAAAATGCCCTAACATTAAGCGAGGTTACCAAAAATGTTGCAGGTGTATATACATTTGCCACTTATGGAAACACAAGAGAAAGTATGTCGTTAAGAGGGTACAGAGGTATTCCGTTATTGAAAAACGGAGTTAGAATCAATTCAGATTTTAGAGGAGTTGGTATTATAACCGATATGGCTGGGGTAGATAATATCCAGGTATTAAAAGGTGTTTCTGCAATTAGTCAAGGTCTGGGAGGAGATATAGGTTCTGCTGGAGGAGTTATTAATGTAGTGACAAAAACACCAAAATTTTATAGTGGTGGAGAAGTAACCCTGAGAGCCGGTAGTTTCGGAAAAGTACGCCCTACTTTTGATTTTTATGGCCCTTTAAATGAAAAAGAAAATATTGCTTTTAGAATAGCAGGGTCTTATGATAGAGCAGATAGTTATAGAGCAAAAGTAAATTCTGAGCGTTTTTATATTAACCCCTCTCTTGCCTGGAGACCAGATGACAAAACCGCTATAGTTTTAGAAATGGATTATATGGATGATAGCAGAACTCCAGATCAGGGTACAATCAATTTGGGGGATTACAGTACAAATAATATCCTGAAATTACCAGATTCTAAATTTTTAGGTTTCGAATCAGATAGAAATAATTCTGCAAATACTACCTATGCCATACGTTTTGAACGAGAAATTAATGATGATCTAACCGTAAAAGCAGGATATTTTGCTTCGGATTTAGAAACATATGAAGAGGCTTCCTACGTTATTAAAGGAGGAGGAAGATCTGGATTAGAAGAGTTACCTAATACACAAAGATATCGACAGTACTATGCCCAGGGAAGAAGTGATAAAAATAGTGTACTACAGATTGATTTGGTAGGAAAAGATATTAAAACAGGATTCTTATCTCATACTTTTCAGGTTGGGGTAGACTATAGAAACACAACTTTTGATAATACTGCTTATACAACTAATTATCCAGATAATGACAATGATACTACTACTCCTATTCCACCTTATGTAGATGTCATTGATGTTATGCAACCAATCAATACTATTTTACCATCAGGAATTTCATTAGCAGTAAACCCAGTCCGATCAGGAGGATCTACAACAAAATCTTATGGGTTTACCATTCAGGACAAAATTTCTGTTACAAAATGGGTAGATGCCTTTTTAGGATTGCGATATACTTCTCTGGAAAGAACCAAAGGTAATTTTTTAGGAAGAAGTTTAACAGGTGCAAAACGTGATGATGCTTTTAACCCTTTAGTTGGATTAAATATTAAACCTACAGAAAACATTATTGTTTTTGGGTCTTATGCCAGTAGTTCTAACCCTATGACATCTTTTTACAGAGATAGTAATGGTAAAGAACTAGGTACAGAACGATGGGATCAGTTTGAAACAGGTATTAAATCTAATTGGTTTGATAAAGCTTTACGTTTTAATGTTACTTACTTCTTAACGAGTAGTAAGAATTTAAACCTTCAAGCAATAGATGAAGCGGGTAATTACCTGGGGCATTATATAAAAGGAGGAGAAGACACAAGAAATGGTATAGAAATAGAATTGATTGGTCGGGTATTACCAAATTTAGAAATAATAGGGGGATATTCCTATCTGGATGCAAAATACAAAGACCACGTATCTTACTATTATAATTCGAGTCCTATAAACACACCCAGGCATACGGCAAATTTTTGGGTGCGTTATAACTTCAAAAAATATGTAAAAGGATTATCTTTGGGAGCCGGAGCATACTATTTAGGAGAAAGACCACATAATGTATGGGCTAGAAATTACGTTCATGGCGGAGTAGTTCCTGGGGCAAAGCCGTTTGACTTAAAAGCATATACCACGGTAAACATACAGGCATCATATAAATTTAATGATAAATTAAGTATCGATGTCTTCGGAAATAATGTTTTTAATGAATTAGGATTTAATGCATATCGTACAGTATACCTTAACAGGATTCAACCTGCTAGTTTTGGGACAGTATTACGATATAAATTTTAAACTTATACATCAATGAATACAATAAAATTATTAGCTACATTTTTTTTGTTTGTAAATGTTATACAAGCTCAGACAAAAAATGTTTTTTTAGAAAGAGAATTCTGGGAAACTAATCCTTCAATAGAAGATGTAGAACAGAAAATAACAGAAGGTAATGATCCGGCAGCATTAAACCCTGCCGGATTCGATGCTGTAGTATATGCTATTTTGCAAAACTCAGATAATGCAGTAATAAAGCATTTACTCTCCAAAAAAGGGAATGGCGTTAACAAGCTAACCCATGATAAAAGAACCTATGTGTTTTGGGCTGCTTACAAAAATAATGTAGCACTAATGAAACATCTTATTGCTCAAAAAGCAAGAATGGATTTAAAAGATTCTCATCATTTTTCGGTATTGACTTTTGCTGCTGCGGCTGGCCAAACGAATACAGAAATTTACGATTTGTGTATTAAAAATGAGATTGATGTACAAACCGACAAAGATGAGCATGGTGCAAACGCATTATTGTTATTAACTCCCTCTTTAAAAGATTTTACTCTTATCGATTATTTTACATCAAAAGGTTTAGACATCCATAGTAAAGATGGTGATGGGAACGGTGTTTTTAATTACACGGCTCGTACCGGAAATATAGAAATGCTGGATCAATTAATCAAAAAAGGAATCTCATATAAAGAACTTAGTGACAAAGGTGACAATGCTATGATTTTTGCCAGTATAGGTACCAGAAAAGGCCATAACTCTTTAGCATTTTTTCAATACCTCGAAAATTTGGGTATTGAGCCCAATATTACAAATAAGGATGGAGTAACCCCGCTACATAATCTGGCGTATAGAAATAAAGATTTCGAAGTTTTAAATTACTTTTTAAATAAAGGGGTAAATAGTAATCAAAAGGATAATAAAGGCAATACACCATTGCTAAATGCATCTCATAGCAATACATTAGAAGTAATAAAATTATTTGCAAAAAATACAAATGATATAAATACTACTAATAAAGAAGGGCATTCTGCGCTAACCAATGCCATAAAAAATAATACTATAGATGTAGTTGATTTTTTAATTAGTCAAAAAGCCGATGTAAATGTAATCGATTCTAAAGGAAATAATCTGGGGTACTACACCCTAAAATCGTATAACCCCAACAAGGTCGATCAATTCAAAAAGAAAATAGCCGTTTTGACTAAAAAAGGATTTAATATTGCCAAGCCTCAAAAAAACGGAAATACATTATATCATTTAGCTATAGAGAAAAATGATCTTGAAGTATTAAAAATGGTTCACGATTACAATATCGATATCAATGCAAAAAACAATGAAGGAATCACGGTCTTGCATAAAGCAGCGATGACTGCCAAGAATGATAAAATCTTAGCATATTTATTATCGATTGGTGCTGATAAAACTATAAAAACTACTTTTGAAGAATCTGCATTTGATCTGGCAAGTGAAAATGAAGTATTAAAGGGAAACAACGTAGATTTAAATTTTTTAAAATAAAATGAAAAAAGTAATAACATTCAGAATGTTTCCGATAATTGCCTTTGCAATTTTTGCAGTATTTGGATTTAAAAGTACTACAGAAAATACTACCTATAAATGCATGATACAAATGACAAACTATACAGGAGAAGGTGCATATATCGTTATTTCTTTATTAGACCCTAACGGAAACTATGAAAAAACACTATTTGTAAAGGGTAATGATGAAGAGTGGTATCATGATATTACAGATTGGTGGAAATTCTATGGAAAAAAACGTAAAAACATTGATGCGATCACAGGAGAAACAATTAGTGGTGGGGAGCGATCGATCAATAGCATTGAAATTGAAAGCAGTAAGATAGACTCTGGCTATAAAATACGTTTTGAAACCGCTGTAGAAGATCAAGAGTATTATAAAGATGATGTAGAATTTGAATTAACATCAGAAACTGTAAAAAGTAAAGTCGAAGGAAAAGGATTTATACGATATATTCGTATGATGCCACAATAACGCAACACTAAATGACAATTTCAATTTGGAGATATAGCCACCTCGCCCTGGCTATATCTTCTTTTGCTTTTATACTAATAGCCTCTTTAACAGGGATTATTTTAGCATTCGAACCCATATCGAATCAGCTACAACCGTATGCTGCAAAAAACACAAAAAATCTTACTCTTGCGCAAACAATAACAGTGTTACAAAAGCATTATGACGAAGTAATAGAAATTAAAGTTGATAACAATAATTTTGTATCAGCCTCGGTAATTACCAAAGAAGGAAAAAACAAAACCTTTTATATCGATCCTTTAACGGGTAAAAAAATAGGAGATATTATCGAAAAAGCTCCCGTTTTTAAGTTTGCGACCAATCTGCATCGTTCTTTATTTCTAAAAAGTACCGGCCGTTTTTTTGTAGGACTAGTCTCTTTCATCTTATTTTTAATTGCAACAACAGGAGTACTTTTAATTATAAAACGACAACAGGGTATACACCGTTTTTTTTCTAAAGTTATAAAAGAAAATTTTGAGCAATATTACCATATACAAATAGGTAGGCTAACATTACTGCCCATCGTTATAATAGCCATAACAGGGGTGTATTTGTCACTAGAAAAATTTTCACTACTACCATCTCATATCGTTAAACATCAAATAGATTTTGAGAATATAAAAGCAACTCCCAAACTGCAAATCAAGGATTTTAAAATTTTTAATCAAACACAGCTTAAAAATGTTAGAAAAGTAGAATTTCCTTTTTCTGATGATCCCGAAGATTATTTTCATATAAAATTATCTGATAAAGAATTGAATATTAATCAATTTACTGGTGAAATATTAAGTAAAGCAGAGTATCCTTTTAATACATTACTATCACATTGGAGTCTGGTATTACACACAGGACAAGGAAATATATTATGGTCTGTTATCTTACTTATTTCTAGTTGCTCTATTCTTTTTTTTATGTACTCAGGTTTTTTAATGACTCTCAAAAGGAAAAAGAAAAGTCTGGTGCTAAAAAATGTTTATCATAAAGATAAATCTGAATATATTATTTTGGTAGGATCAGAAACTGGAAATACGTTTGATTCTGCAAAATCTTTCTATAATGCTTTGATCGATTTGGGAAAAAAAGTCTTTATTTCAGAATTAAACAAGTATTCTTCCTATAAAGCAGCAGAGCATTTAATCATATTTACAGCAACCTATGGCAAGGGAGAACCGCCAGCAAATGCAAAGAAATTTGAGTCGCTTTTTGAAGAAATTAAACCTGAAAAAGAAATGAAATTTTCAGTTGTTGGTTTTGGTTCATTAGCGTATCCCGATTTTTGTCAATATGCAATAGATGTTGACAAAATGTTACAATCTCACCCAAAATTTAAGTCGGCTATAGAACTACAGACTATAAATAACCAATCCTTTGAATCTTTTAAAGCCTGGTCTTTACAATGGGGGAAAAAAATTGATGCACCAATACAGTTAAAACCGTTACAAAAAACCACAAAACCTAAAAATAATAAGCAGTTTACCGTTATTGACAGATCTCCATTAAACATCGACAATACATTTTTACTGCGTTTGCGCCCGAAGGAGAAGATAAAATTTCAGTCAGGAGACCTGTTAGCCTTTTACCCAGAAGATGATACTGTTGAGCGACTGTATTCTATTGGTAAAATTGATGATGATATTTTTTTGAGTATTAAAAAGCATGAATTCGGAATATGTTCAACCTATTTTAGTACACTTAGCATAAACAATAGTATTACAGCATCAATAAAACGAAATCCTGATTTTAATTTCCCTACCCATGCAAAAGAAGTCATTATGATTGCAAACGGAACAGGAATAGCTCCTTTTTTAGGAATGATAAGTAAAAACGATAAGAAAATAAAAACACATCTATTTTGGGGAGGAAGAAATAAACAATCTGTTGAATTGTATAATGAAATGATTCAGGATAGTTTACAAAACAATAATTTAACTACGTTTTACCCTGCTTATTCAAGAGTTCAGCCAGAAAAAATATATGTACAGCATGTACTAAAAAGAAATAGTAATCTAATTATAAAAGTATTAGACAAAAACGGAGTTATACTGATTTGCGGATCTGTTATTATGCAAAAAGAGGTTATCAATATCTTAGATGAAATATGTAGAAAATTTAATAATAAGGCATTAAGTTATTATCAAAATAAAGGACAGCTTAAAATGGATTGCTATTAATGAACACATTTTAATTACTTAAAAAAGTATCAAATTTCATTATTAAATCACTTCTATATGACATAATTAAATTTCTGATAAGAATAGATTTTTTATACTTGTTTCTATTTTATTGTATTAACTTCAACAATGAAATAAAAATATAAGAGGTTTATAATGAGATTGAATTAGTGTTAAATTACTGTCTTAATACCATTTTTATTTCTAAAACGTTATTTTTAGTAACACTTAACCTACATTATCTTTATTTGAATTTTTATATAACATCTTTGTTATTGTTTGAAGAAGAAACTTCTAACACATTCCTCCAAAACATACTTGGAGTTTCTGTTACGGTCGTGATTGTTTCAATATGTATATATTATGTTTTACGATACTTAGAATCTATTTATGTAAAGTATAAGAAAAAACCTTATTTCATTCATTTTTATCTTACTCTTAAGAAATTACCACCTCACTTACAGGTGTTTGTAGATAAGAATGATTTTTATATGACTCTTGATAAAAAAAGAAAACGATATTTTGCACATAGAACATTTAGGTTTATTGAAAATACTCGTTTTGTAGGTAGAGAGGGATTAGTTATTGATGGGTTTATGCGTATGCAGGTGGCTATTATGGTTACACAACTTACTTTTGGAATGCGCCACTATCTGTTAGAATATTTAAACACAATAGTTTTATACCCAACATCATTCTATTCAATTTTAAATAAAACAGAAAATATAGGAGAGTTTAACCCAATATCTAAGGCATTAGCTTTATCCTGGAAAGATTTTCAGAAAGGAAATTTACATCAGGATAAAGGAAAAAGTTTAGGTGTTCATGAGATAACACATGCGATTCATTATAATTCTATAAAAAATAATAATATTAGTTGTGAGATTTTTTATGATACTTTCTTATTGTTAGAGAAATATCTGGGTGATGAAGAAATAAGGAAAAAAATAGTAGATTCTAAAATACTAAGAGCGTATGCCTACACTGATAAATTTGAATTTATAGCAGTACTGGTCGAAGTTTTTATGGAATCCCCAAAGGAATTAAAGAAACAATTTCCCGAGATATACTATTATGTAGTTCAGATGTTTAATTTTAGATATTTTGAGGATTAATTCAGGTGTCATTCTCAAGAAATAATTATATTTATAGCCATAATATTTCAATGTATACATATATGGAAGAATTTCAGCAAATATTGCCTGTTAGCTCGCTTACTGATGAAAAAAGAGTAGCGTTTTACAAAAAAACCTATACCCATCTTGCTATGGCTGTTTTACTTTTTATAATCGTAGAATGGGTATTTTTTCAAATAGAACCTATTGTAAGTTTTGCATTTTCGATGACACAAGGATGGAGATGGTTGGTTATGCTCGGGGGGTTTATGCTAGCGACAAATTATGCAGAGAAAATGGCATTAAAGAATCATAATATTAACCAGCAATATTTAGGATTGTTATTATATGTAGTGGCAGAAGCTTTTATCTTTATTCCGCTTATTGGGATTGCTATGATGATTGCAGAAAATGGAGGAGCTAATATTCTTAATCAGGCAGCAATTTTGACTTTAGCTTTATTCACTGGTCTTTCGGCCGTTGTTTTGATTACTAAAAAAGACTTTTCATTCTTAAAATCGATACTCGCAATAGGTTTTTTTATTGCAATAGGACTTATTATAGCAGGTTCACTATTTGGATTTAATCTTGGTCTATGGTTTAGTGTAGGAATGGTAATTCTGGCTTCTGGATCAATTCTATACCAAACCTCTAATATGGTACATAAATATTCTGAAGATCAATATGTAGGAGCTTCATTAGGATTATTTGCTTCTTTGATGTTATTATTTTGGTATATATTAAGTATTCTCTCTAGTGATTAAGTGATATAATTAGCGCATGTTTAAACTCCCTGCTTCCTGAAAACCGTTATTTTGAGAGCCATGAGGTTACTTAAAGTCATTCATATATTCTGATATGCTTATGATTTGAAGTATGCCCAAGAACCTCAAACTACTAATTTTTAGTGCTCATTGTGTTTAAACATGTTCTTCTGGTAGAATTGAGCCAGACACCTGATCTGGCTTTTTGTAGCTACTTTTCTGTAATTGATTTTAATATTGTTTTGGCATGAATCCTTGAGTTCTCGATAAACCAAACATGAGTATCCATACCTCCACAGATTACTCCAGCCAAATAAAGGTTTTTGATATTAGTTTCCATTGTTTCTTCGTTATATTGAGGGTATAGCTTAGTATTGTTTGAAAGTTGGATTCCTATCTTTTTCAGGAATTCAAAATTTGGTTTATAACCAGTTAGCGCTAATACGAAATCATTTTGAACACTAAATTCTCCCTGTGGTGTTTGGATATTGATTTTTTTTGGTAATATTTCTTTTATAGTAACATTATAGAAAGCCTTAATGCTTCCTTCTTCAATACGATTTATAATATCGGGTCTTACCCAATATTTTACACGTTTTCCGATTTCTGATCCCCGAATCAACATTGTTACTTCTGCACCCTTTCTATAACATTCTAGAGCTGCATCTACTGCAGAGTTGCTTGCGCCAATAACAGCTAGTTTTTGCTTAGCAAAAAAATGTGGTTCCTTATAGTAATGAGAAACTTTAGGAAGGTTTTCACCAGGAACATCCATAGTATTTGGAAGATCATAAAATCCAGTAGCGATAATTACATAAGAAGAGGTATATTGCTCTTTATCGGTTTTAATATAAAAAGTATCTTGTTTTTTGTGTACAGTACTAACTTTTTCAAACAGATTAATGTTTAAATCATTAGAAGTTACAATCCTGCGATAGTATTCAAGTGCTTCATTACGCTTTGGTTTAGTCTCGTTACTGATAAATGGGATATTATCAATTTCAAGTTTTTCTGAAGATGAGAAAAACTGCATATTGAGAGGGTAATTATATAAGGAATTAGTAATAGGTCCCTTTTCGATAATACAATAATCAAGTTCTTTTTTCTTTGCTTCGAGTCCACAAGCTATACCAATAGGTCCACCACCAACAATTATCAAATCTACATGTTTCATTAAAAAATCGTATTGACAAAGGTTATAATTTTAACTTTTAGAATGATACCTTATTCTTACTTCCTGTAAAACTAATGATTTTTGTAATTTCTAATGTAAAAAAGATGAGCTTCTGTTATGAAACCCACCTTTTATATATAGCAGTTAACTACTATTTAATAACTATTTTTTTCATGACTGTTTTTTCTCCTAGTATAATATTCAAAAAATAATTCCCAGGTGATAAAGAAGCAGTATTTACTATAATATCTTGGTTGATATTAAAATCGGTTTCCGAAATTTTTAACCCCGAGGCATCTATTATTTTAACTGTAATCGGAATACTTGATTCTAAATTATCAATTTTGATTTTCACTATATTTCTGGAAGGATTTGGATATACGATCACTTTAGATTCGTTACTGTTTTCCTTTTTAATGAGCTTAATAGACAAGTCAGTTGGTTTTTTTTCACCTTCTTCTATAGCATAAAATTTATTTACTCTTAGTTTTAAAAAGGTATTTATATTTCCAGATGGCCAATACACAGTAAGTTTCTCGATTTTTGGAGCTTTACCAAGACCAAAATGAGCTCGCAAACTATTATGCCCCATAAAGGTATTTGAAGCAGATATTTCTCTTTTTTGAGTTACCATTTTTCCGTTGATTCTGGCGGTTAATTCTAATCTGGTACCCAGTGCAGCTTTATTTGAAGAGTCACCTATAAGTTTGATATTTACAAAATGATTTTTTACTACTAAATCATTTCTAAAAAGCCCTTTTATACCTTGACCAACGACAAAGAAATCCAAATCACCATCGTTGTCATAATCTCCAATAGTAACCCCAGTAGAGTTTCCAGAAGTTGTTGTATTAATGAGATTAGTATTATTTTCTGTAAAAGTCCCATCTCCATTATTCACAAAATATCCACTACCAGTTGCACTTGAAGCTGTAATAATGACATCTAGATCCCCATCATTATCAAAATCACCCCAAGCATTTGATAAGTTTTGATGATTACCTGTGGTAAATGGGGTATTGGTACTTTGATAGGTTCCAGAATTATTAACATAAAACTTATTTTCGACTCCAGAATAATTGGTAAGACAAATATCAAGATCACCATCGTTATCATAGTCGATAGCATTGTAACACTGACCGTCCTGTGGATCTTCTGCAAAGGGAAGATTTGTATTTGTTAATTTTTCAAATCCTTCACTCCCTGTTTCTACTTGTAAATTTTTAAATAAGAAGTCAGATTTGATCCCAGTTGGACCTGCTGCAGGACCACTGGCAATAAATAAATCGGTATCTCCATCTTCGTCATAATCTGTCCAATTAGATACAGTATAAGCTTCTTTTTTAGTAAGAAATTCATAAGGCTCTGTTACTTCTGTAAAAGTCCCATCAGGATTGCCCCTATATAATCTATTAGAAAAACTTGAAGGGTTTAAAAAACCTTCTGCAAAGGTGAGTATAAAATCGACATAACTGTCATTATTATAATCACACCACTGTGTACTCCAGGTTGCTGAATTGATTGTGTTTAGAATAGTATTCGTTTCAGTAAATTGACCATTACCATCATTGGTATAAATTCTGGTTTGTAAGGTAGAGGGTGCAGTATATCGAGAATAAATTAGATCCAGATCACCATCATTTTCATAGTCTGCCCAGCTACAGCTATTAAGTGAGGTAGCAACAGGTATAGTTGTACTACTTTCTGCAATTTTAAAATTTCCGCCCCCAAGGTTTTTGTATATCGTTCCTGCATAAAATAAGTCGAGATTGTTATCATTATCAATATCTGCCCACCCTGTACCAAAATAAATTCCTCGAATAGTTGAATCAGATACTATAGGATTAATACTGTCTTTGATAAGTGTAAACTTTTGCGCAAAAGTGGTAATCGTAAAACCGTAAAAAATGAATAAAATTAAAATTCTCATAAGCTCAAGATTTTTAAGAGTTATAAGATTAAAGTTCATTAATATAAGAAGAGAAAAGGTTTAGAATTATAATTTTTAACCTTTTTTAGTTTGAATTTAATTATTCTGAACTTCAATTTTTTTTCTTTTATATTCAGATGGGGTGCAATTGAACTTATTTTTAAAAGCAGTATTAAAAGTAACTTTGTTATTAAATCCAACATCAAAATAAATCGTTTTGATACGAGTTTCAGAATTTTCTAGAAGTAGTTTTTTGGCCTCTTCCAACCGATATTCATTTATAAATTGATTGAAGTTTTTTTTAGCTTTTTCATTAATCAACTTAGAAAGCATATGGCTAGAGAAACCGATAGTATCTGCTAATTGTACTAGGCGCAAATCATTGTTTAGATAAGGCTTGTTTGTTTTAATATGTGATAATAACATATCGTAGAACTCATCCTTAGTAGATTCAGTTAATTCTTGATGATTTTCTTCTTTTAAAAATAGATTTGATAATAATTCTCCGTTAAAGATAGAAGGTTCTTTATATGCCATATAACCAATACCATAGATAGCTATAGACATTGAAAAAGAAATTGCATAATCCCAATGAAGGTTGAAAAATGAAAATTCAACCAATACATAATAACTTATATAGGCAGTAATAAAGACTATGAATAAATTGATGAGAAAAGTAGACCATTTTTTTCTGATCATCTCGTATTGAGACTTTTTGTCACTTTTATGAAAGGTGATAAAACCTTTTATTATGATTGCATAAATTAGTAAAGATAAAGTAACCAGCCAGGGAGAACGAAGTAACTCAAAAAGATAAAACAGAAAATCACCTTCGTATTCTTTAAGGTTTTGAAAGCCTTTTGAGATAATAAAATAATATCCATTAATGCCAACAGATAGGATTGTTGGTAGAAAATGATACCATCTTATTTTAAAATTTTCACTATAAAACCTTGTAATATAAATGTACAGCAGGGGTCCAAATGCAAGATACCAGCTAGAATCAAAAAAATAAAAATAAGGATATACAACTCTATAGTTAGTCCAGAAAAACACATATTGAAGTAAAATCAAAGAAAATCCTAAAATCAGTAAAACAATAGGAAGGTGATTCGTTTTTGCTGTTTTACGAACACTTAAAATAATACTTAAGAAGAATCCTAGTGAGCTTACGATTAGGAAAATTGATGTCCAGGTATCAAAAGACGGAATAGAATCCTGCTCCATTTTGCATAGATTAAGTGTTTATAATCTCCTTCAATTCTTTAATGGTTTGAATTGGATTTGTACTTTTAAAAACAAAACTCCCAGCAACTAATACATCTGCTCCAGCATCTATAAGTTGTTTTGCATTTTTATTGGTTACCCCTCCATCAATCTCAATTAATGTACTTGCATTATTTTTTACAATAATTTCACGTAGTTGTTTTACTTTTTTATACGTGTTTTCGATAAATGATTGACCACCAAACCCAGGATTGACACTCATTATACATACTAAGTCGATATCATTAATAATATCTTCTAATAAGTTTACATTGGTATGTGGGTTTATGGCAACACCAGCTTTCATTCCTTCACTTTTAATAGCTTGCAATGTTCTGTGAAGATGTGTACAAGCTTCATAATGCACAGTAAGAATATTACTTCCCAAATCAGCAAAAGTTTTAATATATCGATCTGGATCCACAATCATAAGATGTACATCGATCGTTTTGGTTGCATGTTTTACGATATCCCGCAAAACAGGCATCCCAAAAGAAATATTGGGAACAAAAACGCCGTCCATAATATCGATATGAAACCAGTCTGCTTCACTTTTGTTAATCATTTCTACATCGCGTTGCAAATTGGCAAAATCTGCGGCTAATACTGAAGGGGCTATACGTTTTGAAGCCATAAATCTGTGTTGTTTTTCGCAAAAGTACTACTTAAGTTTAAATTATAGAGAACTCTGTTTTGAAAATTTTGAATAGTAGAGAATTCGAAATAATTTATTTGATATAATCTTGATATGTGTTAAAATCTATATAGCAGCATTATAGATAGATAATCTTAATTAACTAAATTTCATAAATCTTTGAGCTAGATAAGAAATACTTTTATAATGTTCTGGATTATTTGCTTTTTCTTTTTTTAAGAATTGTTGTAACTCATTTTGATTGTAATGATCAGATATTACTGTAAATGAAGAATGAGATTTAGAGAACGAAGAACCCATTATTTCTTTATCCAGCATCTTAATGATGTTATGGTGTCGATAATCTTTTCGAATCTTCTCGAACATCATTTTAACGATCTGTTCTTCGCCTTCTAGAATTTGAAAAAAATTTCCCTCTGCATATATTAATATCCCCATAAGACCAATAGCATTATTATGAAATCTAATATAGTCCATAAGCTCTGTCATATTAGAGCCTGATATGTTTGGATTTATAGTGCTAACATAGCTTATTATATATCTCATAACGAATAATGTATTAGGAGGGGTAACTACTTAAAGATACGAATTTTGAGATACTTGTCCCAAGATATTGGGGGCTCTGTTGCAGAAATTATCAACTTTTATGACTGAAAATGAGGTTTTTATGGGTTTCCGTAAAATTTTTACGGATTACCGTAAGAAAAAAACTCAATTTATATGAGTTGAGGTTTTGTATATCAAAAATGGTATTGCAAAATTCCAGAAAAGAACTTATTGCAGAAATGCTTTAATTCAAATCACAGGATACAAAAGTTGGGGATTTTTATCAGTTGACTTAGAAAACGGACTGA
>CAKMZM010000080.1 GCA_929200365.1 uncultured Flavobacteriaceae bacterium
ATAAAAACAGAAAAGTGGCTTAAAAATTTTGTCCTAAAATTATTAGGCAGTCCAAACTGACGATGCCATTAATTAGACAAATCAAGAAACTGAATGACTAACTATACAATATTGTTTACTCAACAAAGAACATTATTCGCTCATTATGAGTTTCGAATAAGTAAACACACTTTAAATTTGAATTAATAAACATTTATATCAAACCAAAATGAAAATAAATAAACTATTATGGTTATTGCTAATAACAGTTATGATGAATACCGTTAAGACTCAAGCTCAAAAAGCTTGGACTGGCAATTTATTAACCAAAAACTTGAAAGATTTTGCTTCTGGCAACTATACAGAAGTTCAAGGAACTATTACAATTGAAGATTATGAAGGAGTAGATTTAACCGTACTGGAAGGACTACAAAAATGTTCTGGGAATATCACTATTAGTAAGAATCAGAAATTAGAATCTTTAAAAGGTTTAGAAAATTTACTAGAAATAGGAGGGAAAATTGTGATTAAGAAAAATCCAGAGTTGTATAGATTTTGCTCACTTAAAAAACAGTTATTGGAGGAAGGGATTAAAGGTGAGGAGATAAGTAAAGACATTATAGAAAAAGTAGATATAGAGCGTAATGGATATAACCCCTCTTTTATGAATTTACAAAACAAAGATTGTTACTCTCATAAGATTCCAGATTTTTGTTTTTCTTGTTAAAAGTATAAAAAAATGATAGATAGAATTATAAAAATATTGATGTTACTAGTGTTTACCGTAAATGTAAATGCGCAAAGTTCTAAAGTTTGGGAAGGTGCTGTATATCCTAAAGATCTAGATACTTTTTTACAAGGTGAATACACTACAATAGAAGGTAATCTTGAGATTTATAAAACAAGTCTTACAAATTTAGCACAGCTTAAATCTTTAAAAGTGGTTAAGGGTAATGTGTATATAGGTATTTATGACTACAAACGAGATTTAGAAGAAGGAAACGAGTCATTAACATCTTTAGAGGGCCTTGAGAATTTAACAGAAGTTTCTGGTGAACTAGTGATTAGAGATAATGAATCATTAGATAATATTGACGCCTTAAAAAAATTAAAAAAAGTACATGAGCTCAATATCTCCTATAACCCTATGCTCAAAAATATAGAAGGTCTTAGTAATCTTTCAGGAGAATTGTTAGGAGGGTTACAGATATATAAAAATAAAAGGTTGCAAGATATCTCTCAACTATCTGGCATCACATTAGTAGGACATCATCTTGTGGTAAATTCAAACTTATCAATTAGAAGTTTAGAAGGGTTACATAATATAAAAGCTGTTAAAGATGGTTATTTAGGAGTAAGAAGTAATACGAACCTTAAAGATTTAAAAGGATTAAGAAAACTTAGTACTGTAGATGAAGAAGTACAAATAAATAGTAATCCCTTAATAGAGAGTTTAGAAGGTCTTGAGAAACTAACAGCAATTGGAAAATTTCTATATATTAAGCAAAACAATAACCTTAAGAACTTAGAAGGGTTAGAGTCCTTAAAAAGTATAGGAAAAGACTTTGAGATCAATAAAAATAATAAATTAACCAGTTTAAATGGATTAAAAAAACTAATTACTGTAAAAGGAGATTTACGCATAATAGAAAACCCACTACTAAATGATATTAATGGAGTAAATACATTAAAGGATTCCATAAAAACAATCGCTATTTATAAAAACGAATCTTTAAAAGAGATTACAGGTTTAAATAATATAGCCGTAGTTAAAGAAAATGTATCGCTTTCTAAAAATCACTTGGAAAAAGTAACAGGCTTTAATGGTTTAAAGACCATAGGAGAAAGCTTAAGTCTCACACTTAACCACATAAAAGTCTTAAATGGATTTGGAAGTCTAACTACTGTAGAAGATTTTGGTATTGGGACAGATCTAGATGTTATTGATTTGACAAACTCATTTAAAAAACTTACGCACGTAGAAAAAGGATTTTTTCTACGAAGTGAGGAAACGTTGGAGCATTTTAGCGGACCTAATTCAATCATTGAGATCGGAAAAGTAATCATAACAGATAATGAAAAGTTAGTGTCATTGTCTGGGTTTAATGGCCTTAAGACCTTAACAGAAAAGATAGAAATTAAAGATAATAAACTATTAAAGATAGTTGAAGGGTTTAATCGTTTAGAAACAATAAACGGTAGATTCGATATTGAAGATAACCCAGTGCTTGAGAGTATTAAGGGATTTGAAAATATAGACTTTATAGATTATTTATGGATAAATGAAAATCGTGAATTATCTAACCTTAGTGGCTTTAAAAATTTAAAAAGCGCAAATAAAATATACTTAAGGCGAAACTATGCAATAGAAGATTTAACAGGGTTTAGTAGCTTAGAGAAAGTAAACGAAGAGCTAGAACTTCATAATCTATCAGAATTAAAATCATTAAATGGACTAGGGAATCTAATGTTTATAGGGAAGCAGTTAGATTTTACTAATAATAGTAAATTGATAGATTATAGTGCATTACAAGTTTCTTTTATAGAGTCTATAACCAATAAACACTTGTGGATTTCTAATAATGGATATAATCCCTATAAAGAAAGACTTCTTATTCATAATAGATTAGATACTAGTTTGATTCCTGAAGAATACCTAAAACCTCTAAATAGGTGGTGGCTCTCACTCTTACGTAATGAGATTTTTGCCAGAAAAGGTTTTGCTTTTGGTAATCAGGAGTTAACAGATTTTTTTTCAGACATGGGATGGTATCAACCAGAAGAGGGTGTTGAGATTGTCTTAAATGATATTGAAGAAGAAAACGTGAGACTCATAAAAATGTATGAACAAAAACGTATTGATATGGCAACTGGAGCAATACGAAGTTTAAAAAATAAACATCAGGATAATATAGATTTTCCTAGTGATTATGAGAAGTACTATCCCATACTAAGAAAATTCATTAAATCTATAGATGCTAAGAGTGTTTCAAAATCAAATAAACTTACTTTTTCAATAGCAACAGATATTGATGAAAATGTATTGGGTGAAGATACTGAAAGTATTAACGGTGATGTTGTAGATAATATTTCAATTCATTTTAATCATAAAGAAAAGGCATTACATATTATTATTGAAGATAATCGTCTTGAGGAAAATGAGTACGATAGTTGGTTAGCACAAGAGATTATTGATTTTCAGTTTAAGATAAAAGATGATTTTGCTATAGATTTTTCACACGCAACGGGAGAGTATAATTAACATAAGCCAGCTTAGATTATTCTTAGAAATTTGACCTGTTATTTTTAATAAAAATCGATAATCGTAGTAATGAGAGCAAAATAAAAAGAGGAAAGATAGGATGTATTGTCGCTGTTTTTGTTCTTGTAATTTTACTTATACTTTTTAAATTGTGTTATTCAATACTAATGAATGACATAAAGCAAGTATTGGGAGGTAATGAAAATATAGTAGAAAAATCCTTTGAAAAATAAAATATTATCCGAATTCGTATGAACGTTGAAAACGATTACGGACAAAAAACTAATGGCAAAAATGTATCCTATGTAAAGTCCTTTCCCAAGTCTTAGGTTAAAATAAGGAAGGATAGAATATATTTCTCTTGCCCCCCCTTTTCTTACTCAACTGTATTTAGTACTTGTCCTTTTTTCGTTGTTTGACAGCAGTTCTAATCAATTTTCCTAAATCTTTTCCTTTCTTTTTTCTTTCTTGTACATTTGAATTGAAAAACATTCTTTCACGTTCCATTTTTTGAAAATTTATATATGCATCATTATCTAATTCTCCATTTTCTATAGCTTGCAAAACAGCACAACCTTTTTCATTAGTATGTGAACAATCATTAAATTTACAGTTGTAAGATAAATTAGTAATTCTATCAAAAGTCATATCAAGCCCTTCTGAACTATCTGTAATGCCAACCTCTCTTATCCCAGGGTTATCAATCAAAACTCCATTTTCTGAGATGATCAATTCTCTGTGCGTCGTAATGTGTTTTCCTCTATCAATACGCTCACTAATTTCTCCAGTATTCATAATACGATCACCAATTAGATTATTGATTAATGTTGATTTTCCAACACCAGAAGAACCTAACAAACAATACGTTTTATCTTTTGTTAATTCCAACCTTATTTCATCTATCCCTTGTTGAGATTGATTACTAATTGAAATGATTGGAATATCTTTAATTCGTTGTTTAATTTCATCTAGTAGTACATTTAATGCTGAAGCTTGGATTAAGTCAATTTTACTAATTACAACTATAGGCTTAATTCTTGCCGAATTACAAATGGTCAAATAGCGTTCTATTCGATTGATACTAAAATCTCTATTTACAGATTGAATAATCAACCCAACATCAATATTTGTTGCAATTATTTGAGATTTACCAAGTTTTCCAATCGCTTTTCTTTCTAGTATAGAGGTTCTTGGGTAAACTGAATGAATTAGAGCTTTATTTTTATCATATTCATGTATAGCCACCCAATCTCCTACAACAGGTAAATCATATCTAGACTCAGCAGTAAACCTTAAATTACCGATAAGTTCAGCTTCCAATTGATTAGATTCTGTTTTAATGATATACCTATCCTTGTGTTCCGAGATTACGCGACCAATTCCAAAAGATGTTAAATGCTGTTCTTTTTTATACTTATCTAAACCCTCGTTAAACCCCAAGTCATACAATGTCATCATTTTTGTATTATTAAAATTGAATATCGAAAATAATATTTGAACAATAAAAACCTGCCTTTTCAATTGCTTTTTGAGAAGCAATATTATCTATAGTTGTAGAACAAATTGGTTTTCTTTTAGCTTCTATCGCTCTATTAACTTGCAGTTGTAATACTTGTGTAGCAATCCCTTTTCCTTGATGGTTTTTGTTCACAATAATTCCTATATCTGCTATTTCCAGTTGTGTATCACTCCACCTACATTCACTTGTAGCAATAATATCATTAGCTTCTTTTATGAAGTAAAGTTCTTGTCTGTCAACCAAGTTTTTGGTATACCCAAATGTATCATCCATTCCAACCTGTTCTTTCAAAAAAGATTTAATTTCTGGAATATCAGTTTCCGAAACTAATTCAATATTTAGGGATGAATTAGTTTCAATTTTTGAATTAATATGCTGAAAACAAAATGTATTTGGTTGTATTGATTTCGAATATAACAAACAGGTATTAAAGGCTATTGGTTCGTTTGAACTTAAGCTTGCCGAAACAATTAATTTTTTGTCAATTAATGATTTTAATACAGCATTCATTTTACCATTAAACTCTTTCTTAAGAAAGAGTTGCAAAAGGTTATCATTTGCATCAATACAACAATAACCAATATTTTTATCTTGATTACTGATTAAAAAATTTTTAGAAGAAGCTATATAAAGTAGTTCCCACATAGCATCAATGGGAAATGAAAGATGTTGGTATAGTTGTGTCCTAAATTCATTTACTATATCTATATCTTGTGTTATTTTAAATTCCATTTTTTTTTATATTTTTTTATTAATTGATTTTTGATTAGTTCTAATGGGTAATCATCAAAAATCCCTAAATAATTAAGTGCAATTCCATCTAATTCAGCAATGAATAAGTAACTGTTAGCTTCAGTGTTTTCTGCATCAATTTGTTTAAAAATTTGTTTTACTGAATTTAGAATGAAGGCACTTCTTTCTTTAATTAGATCATTCAATAACTCTCTTGTCTTTGGTTGGGTCATTACATTCAGGTTTAACTGGAAAAACAATCTGTCTTCTTTTATTTGAGTAAAGAAAGAATTTATTAACTCTAGTAACCTTGTTAATGGAGAATTTTCTGTATTGATAGACTGATTCATTTTAATTATTTTCTCTGTAGTAGAAGAGAAAATTTCTCTCAGTAATTCATCTTTTGATTTAAAATGATGAAAAACAAGCCCCTTAGAAACATTACTTGTCTCGCAAACTTTTGAGATAGAAGTATTTTCAAATCCATTTTCTGAAAACAATTGGGTTGCTATTTCTATTATTTGAGTTTTTTTATCCATATATTTTAATTGACTGACTGTGTAGTCAATGTAAATATACAAACAAATATGTAATTAGCAAAAGAGCATTATTTCTTTTAGTCTATTTTATAAATTGAAAAGGAATGTTTTAGAGAAGCTATGCTATGTTATATAGAGTTAAAGATTTTATATGCTTATTATCAAGTTCATCTTGATTCAATGTAATGTAACTCTCAATATTTTCTATTAATCCATATCATTGTTTTATGAGGTACTCGATTTTCAGTTTTTTTTGCATTAATTACAACGAAGTATGGCTGAAAGATTAGATGAGGGTAAGAAGAGTGTAGAAGTTACCTAATTACTGTCTAAACACGGCAACCGTATAAAGAGCGTGACTATTATTTAGGCTTTATTTTGGAACGTAGGAAGTCTAAACAAAGCGTTAAAAGGAAATTCTAAGTAAGAAGTATCTGCAAGGCGATTACCAATATTTGTTCGGGTGGCAGATTAATCCGTAGTAGGGATGAATGTTTTGTAATGAAACAGGAGCGAAGGGATTCAATTATGTAGTTTATAATTAAAAACAACTTAACGACTAAGGATAATTTTTAAGAAACAGACAAAGTCAATACCCATTACCAAGACGATAAATAATGAAAATTTAATGTACTTAAATATAGATGCATTAGAATCTATTGGTTTTACTTTTTTTAGCTCAAACCCTAAGATAACAACTGTTTCGTTCCTACTATAATAACTATAGGAAGAGTTCAATTTTCTAAAATGAAACATTAAACCATGTCGTATTTCTAGATTAAAAAAATGCTGAAGAAATTAATATTTTTGGAAACCCTGCATTGGCACCTATTGAGTTTGAAGAGTTAGAAAGTAATGAAATGATAAGAACCATACACTTTTCAAACCTTGAAATGTATAACTCAAATTCTTTTTCTACCCGAATTAGATGTTTTTCTAATAATGTTACATCTAACAAAAACACGAAACATGTTAAACTAAAATTTCCATCTAAAGGCGAAGGATTTTCTCCTATTTCACGAAAGAGATATTAATAGAGATTCCCTTTAAACATGCTCTTAAAAGTGAATTGGTATGTATTAAAAATAATTTTTGGTATACCAAAAGGTATTAGTTAATTATGATTTTTATAGCAGAGTTTTTATATAAACTTAATTAACGTTAAAATTTTTATTATGATTAGAAAAATATTTTTATGCGTTTCTATATTGTTATTTACTAGTAGCTATATAGAAGCACAGCAAACAATTACAGGTACGGTAAGTGATGACTCAGGTGGTCCGTTGCCTGGAGTGGCAGTTGTCATTAAAAACACATCTAATGGTGCAATTACTGATTTTGACGGAAATTATTCTATAGAAGTTAACCCTGGTAACGTACTTGTTTTTTCTTATATAGGTATGGCTACACAGGAAAAGATATTTAATTCCCAAAGAACAATTGATGTTACATTAATGCCTGATGCTTCTGAGTTAAGTGAGGTAATTGTTGTCGGGTATGGTACTTCAACTAGAAAAAAATTAACAGGTTCAGTATCGGTTATTAATTCTGAATCACTTGAAATGATGCCTTCGGCCAGTTTCCAAAATGCGCTTCAAGGAGCAGCACCTGGATTACAGGTAAATGCATCAGACGGTGCTCCTGGAGCTGGATTTTCAATAAGAGTTAGAGGTACTGGATCAATAAACGCATCTAATGATCCGTTGTATGTAGTAGACGGAATTCCTATTACCTCTGGAAGTGTATCACAAACAGATTTTGGTAATCAGGAGCGAAGCTCAAATGTATTGGCTTCATTAAACCCCAATGATATTGAGAGCTTAGTAGTTTTAAAAGATGCTGCTTCAACAGCCATATATGGATCAAGAGGAGCAAATGGTGTGGTAATGATTACCACAAAAAGTGGAAAATCAGGAAAACCTTCTGTTAATATTAAATCAAGAGTTGGAATTTCTAGTTTTGCATACAACAATTTGCTAAAACCTCTTAATACTGAACAGTATCGTGAGCTTTTCTATGAAGCGTATGAGAATCGTGGGAGAAGTGTTGAAAGAGCTGATAACGATTTTAATAGCTTTTCTCCTATTAATCCCGAAACAGGAACATATTACGATACTAATTGGATAGATGAAATGACGCAAAGCGGTGTAACTCAGGAAGTTGACGCTAGTGTTTCTGGAGGTAATGAAAAAATGAAATATTATATCTCAGGTAACTATTTCAACCAAGACGGTGTTGTTATAAATAACGTATTTAAGCGATACTCTACCAGAGCTAATTTTAGTATAAATCTTAGCAACAGAATAAAATTTACTAATAATTTTAGCTTTTCTAAATTTAAACAAAGAGGAATAACCGATGGTACTTTATGGGAAGCACCTTTTTATGCAGCAATATTATTACCACCTACTATCCCCGTATATGATAATAATGGCAGGTTTTATGCAGAACATCAAGGTATAATGGGAGCCTCTAACCCAGTAGGGTCTCTTTATGATAATGTTCGTGATTTAAAACAACAGAGAGTTTTGGAGTCATTTGATATATCTTATGAATTTATTGATGGATTAACCTTCAAAAGTTCTTGGAATTTTGACTTATTGACAGTTGATGAGTTTATTTATCTAAATGGTAGATATGGAGCTGCTAGAAATGCTAGAGGTCGTGGTAATGTTGCAAATACAAGTGATTTTAACTGGTTAGGAACACAGTCTTTAAACTATGTAACCCATATAGGAGAAAACCACAACCTAAGTCTTTTTGCTGCTTACGAAGCACAAGAATTTGAAAGAAATATTATAGAACTTCAAGCAGAACAATTTGCACACCCAGACTTAACAGCACTATCTATTGCTGCTAGCCCTACATTAGCTGAAACCCGTTCTACAGAATATGCTTTTAACTCATATTTTGCTCGTTTAAATTATGATTATAATAATACCTATTACCTCTCGGGTTCTATAAGACGTGACGGATCATCACGCTTTGGAGCAGAAAAAAGATGGGGAACTTTTTGGTCTATCGGAGGGGGTTATAATATAAGTAATGAAAGCTTCTTAGAAGATTCAGATGTTGTTGATCTCTTAAAATTAAGAGCTAGTTACGGTATTACAGGAAACGCTAGTATTGAAGATTTTGAATCTCCTGCCTTATGGTCTTTTCGTAATCGAGATTATATCAATAACCCAGGAGGTTCTCAAACTCAAGCTTCAAACCCGCTGTTAACATGGGAAAGTCAGAGTAATTTTAATGTTGGATTAGATTTTTCTTTATTTAATAGTCGTATTGATGGTAGTGTTGAATATTTTGAAAGAGTTTCAAGTGATTTATTATTAGATAGAAAACTATCCCTTACTACTGGAATTGAAGAGATAACAGAAAACACAGGGGATATGCAAAATACGGGAGTAGAAGTAAGTTTAGGGCTGGATATTGTAAAAACTCAAGACGTAGATGTATCTGTAAATGGTAATATCACTTTTATCGACAACGAGATAACTTATTTACCCTCGCCTATTGTTGATGGAAGTAAAAGAAGAGCAGAAGGTCATGATTTTCAAGAGTATTACCTTTTTCAATGGGCTGGTGTAGATCCAGAAAACGGTGATCCATTATGGTATACAGATGAGACTAAGACTACTACTACAAATAATAGAAGAGAAGTTGAAAGATTTTATGATGGAAAATCAGCAACTCCTGATTTCTTTGGAGGATTTGGTCTAAATATACGATATAAAAGAATTTCTTTAGGAGCTAATTTCAACTATCAATTTGGAAATTATCTATATAATAACCCAGGTTGGATAATTCATAGCGAGGGTAGATTTATTCCTCGAAGTACATCTGTATATGCATTTGAAAATAGATGGACAACGCCAGGACAAGATGCTATATTTCCAAGATATAGAGCAGGAGGTAATAGAACTTCTAATCATAGACCATCCAGTCGCTACTTGTATGAAGGTGATTTTATACGACTAAAAACATTGAGCTTGAGATATGACTTACCTAGCGACATTTTAGAACGATTAGAGATAAGTTCTCTTCAGGTCTATGTAGATCTTGATAATGTTTGGACATGGGTTGCTGACAAAAATCTTCCTTTTGATCCTGAACAAACTTCAAGCGGTGCATATAATACAGTTACTCCTATTACAAAAACCTATAGTTTAGGTGTTAGTGTTGGATTTTAATAATTAAAAAAGAACATTTGAAATGAAAAAAATAAATCATATATTATTAGTAGTCATAATGGTGTTTGCAACATCATGTAGTAGTGACTTTCTAGATCGAGAACCTTCCGAACAAATTAGAGATGAGAAATTTTTATCTACTTTGATCGATTATCAAACAGCAGTTGTTGGTGTACATAATCAGTTACAGAATAGTAATACTTATGGAAGATACTTTGTATTAGTACCAGATGTAATGGGCGAAGATGTAAAGCAGGCCGATGATGCAAACCGAGGTAAAGAATGGGCAGAATACGAAGGAGATTTTACACATTTTATCCCTGAAAATATTTGGCGAGAATTTTATGAAGCTATTAATATAACAAACCAGGTTATTAATAGCGATAAATACGAGCCAATACCAGATGATCAAGCCGCCTATGATCAGGCTGTTGGACAAGCACATGCCCTTAGAGCACTAATATATTTCGACTTGGTTAGAATGTATGCACAACCTTATAATTATACTAGCGATGCTTCTCATATGGGTGTTCCTATTGTTACAGAGCATAATATTGAGGGCTTGCCAAGTAGAAATACTGTTAGCGAAGTATATGATCAGATAATCGATGATTTTAATACAGGTATAGCGCTAATGACATTAGAAGAAAAACAATATTATATGTCAAGACAAGCAGCGCAGGCATTATTATCAAGAGTATATCTTTATAAAGAAGATTATAGAAGAGCAATAGATTTAGCTACTGCAGTGATTGATGATGGTTCATATGAACTTGCTGAAGGAGATGACTATCTGCGACAATTTTTAAAAGGCGAATCAGATGAAGCTATTTTTGAAATAGCATACAATACTACAGATAACCCAGGTTCTGATCATTTAGGAGGTATGTATAAGGCTACTGGATACGGAGATTATTTTCCATCACAAGATTTACTTGATCTTATAACAGATGGAGATATTAGAAAAACTACTGTTGATAAAGATCCAGAAGTACCAAGCATGTTCTTAATAGATAAAGACGGAGATATTAGAGTTAACAAATATCCTAGTTTTGATGCAACTATTTATACAGATGCTATTCCTGTAATTAGACTTTCTGAAGTTTATCTTAACAGAGCTGAGGCAAGAGCAAAAGCTAGTGGTGCTGATAGGGATGAAGCGGGAGCTCAAGCAGACCTTAATATGATACGTAAAAGAGGCCTTGCTACTGCTCCTGACGTAACTGCAATAGGTGATGCTCTTATAGCTGAAATATTAATAGAACGAAGAATAGAACTTTGTTTTGAAGGTCACAGAATCTTTGATGTAAACAGAAACAGACAAGATGTTGTACGTGATGATTGTACTTCAAATATATGTACAATTACTTATCCAAATGATCGATTTATACTTCCGATTCCAGATGGTGAGACAGATGTAAACCCAAATATTACACAAAATCCTGGATATTAAACCAGAATTTTGTAACAGGTTTTTTTAATTATTAATGTATAATGTAAAGTGAATTTCTATTGCAAAGCAATAGAAATTCGCTTATATACATAAGATTTTAAAGTATAATGCATCAAGAATGTTAAGCGCTAAGGCTAAGGGTTGTGTAGAGTTTCTAATGCATAATTTGGGCTAAACATTATTTATAACAATCCTACTTTGTCATCTAAGGGTGCTCTCATTTTTTGTTGAGAAAAATTATTTTTATGAATATTTATAAATTAAAACAGGTTATTATTGAAAGACAGGCTAAATAATATTATTTCCTCTAACGGTTTTAATTATGAAAAAGATGGGGTTAGTATATATATGAAATTACATAATGCTATTGCTAAGGCCATCATCGAAAAAAAGTTACCTGAAAATTATCAGCTACCTCCTACAAGAATTTTAGCTCAAGACTTAAAATTATCTCGAAGTACAGTACTTAAAGCATATGAGATACTTTGTGCTGAAAAATATGTCACTTCAATGCAAGGTTCTGGATATTTTGTTAACGATGTTGTCGAATATAAAGAGATACAGGATGTTATAAAGACTAATATAGAGCAGAATAATATTACTTTGGTTTCCAAAAGAGCTCTTCAATTTAAGAAAAGTGTACGCTTAATGAATCGAGGAAAGTATAAAGGTATCGCTTTCAGACCTGGTTTACCTCCTCTCGATGTTTTTCCTGTAAAACAATGGCAAAGCTTAACAAATAATTACTGGAAAAATGTTACTTTTTCAGACTTATCATATCGGCATACACTTGGATTAGATCATTTAAGAAAAAACATAGTTGCTTATCTGAATATATATAGAAATATACAATGTGATTATAGACAAATAGTCATTGTAACTGGCTCATTGCACTCTCTTTCTATTTTAGGAGATTTATTTTTAGATGAAAATGATGAAGTTGTTCTAGAAAACCCAACTTATGCTAACGCAATAGCTTTGTTTAAAAGCTTAAATGCCAAAATCATCCCTGCCAAAATAGATAAAGAAGGATTATCTATTGATAGTATTAAAAACATCCATTTTAAAAAGAGCAAGTTAATTTTTACTACTCCCTCTAATCAATATCCAACAGGAGTACAAATGAGTCTTAATAGACGATTGGAAGTTTTAGATTGGGCTACCAAAAATAATTGTTTGGTTATAGAAGATGACTATGATCATGAATTTAGTAATTGGGATAATCCCATTCCATCAATTTTTAGTTTAGATAAAGGAAACAGAGTTATTTATCAAGGTACATTTAACAAACTTTTACATCCATCCATTCGATTGGGCTATTTAATAGTTCCCAAAAATTATATAGAGGATATTAAAGCCATGTATGAACAATCTTTACGATTTGTTTCTCCTGTAACTCAGCAAGTCATGTCTGATTTTATTGAAAAAGATTATTTAAGCCAACATTTACGTAAGGTGATTAAAATTTCTAACGAACGAAAAGTTTTTTTTACTAATTGTTTTAAAAAAATTTTTAAAAATGATATGAAACTCTATCCCGTTAACAATGGCTTACATTTTATAGTAAAACTTCCAGATCATATGAATGATGTTAAGGTTTCAGATTTTTTAGGCAAAAACGAAATAGTAGTATTTCCATATAGCAAATACTTTTTTAAAGGAAAAAAGGGTAACGGATTGCTGATAGGTTTTTCTTCTGTTAGTAAACCAATTATCAAGCGAAAGTTAGAGAAGATGTATCAACTTTTAAAGGTTTTTAATGAACCTATTTAAATTTTTTTGATTTGATTTTTATCATGGTTAGTACAATGAATGAGCAAGAGATGGTTGAACCTTGGCTCAAATATTAGATAACAGAGAGTCTCAGGGGTTTTCAAGCATTGGTTACAGCGATTAAATAATCAGAAAAAGCAATAATATAATCTAATAGAACACCTAGTTTTATTACATTAGGGGGGTAACTTCGCCTTCTGATAAATTCACTAAACTACTTACCCAATCGATTAAATAAGTTTCAAATTATTTACTATCAACAGAAGAAAAAAAACAATTGAAGGTATCATTTGATGGAATGCCATTTGGTGAATCAAGAAACAAACACAAGAATTCTTCTTTTGCTTTGGCATAGGTTTCTACACCTTTTTAGGTATCTACCGCACAAATGATAGAAATATAAGGATATTATCTAATCTGTAAACCTTGTTTATATGGCTTCTAGAATCTTCTATTTTACTGAAAATAGAACTGAATTTTCTTATTGTTTTTAAGTGTTTATGGTATTAATTGTCAATGTTATATGTGGATTATTGCTTTGAAAAACAACATATATATTGATTTACAACCAAATAAATCCTAATGTTCAGGTGTAGTAAATCTTAAAAAAGTGTGAGTTTTGCTCTGCAAAGAGATAGCTTTAATTGATGTATGTGAAAAATGACTAAGTACATGACAAAAAATTAGGATAAATATTTAAATAATTGATTATTAGAATATTATTAAATTGTTGTTTTGCAGACCTCACAGGTCTCTAAGACCTATGAGGTCTTGATAAACTATAAAATTATTAGGCGTATTACTATTCACAGTTAATTTTTGTCATGTACTAAAAAAAAAATGATTGAAAATAATTTGTGAAGCTACTCAATCCTCATAATAGTTGTATGTTTCAAGTCTCCCGAAACTGTCATAAATCAAAAAAATT
>CAKMZM010000081.1 GCA_929200365.1 uncultured Flavobacteriaceae bacterium
TGAAAATAATGTCGAAAACCATAAAACATGAGATCAAAGCTGATTACCTTTTAGAAAAAGGGATGGAAATCATTTGGTCCAAGGGTTACAATGGTACTAGTGTAAATGACATTGTTAAGGCAGCTAATGTTCCTAAAGGTTCCTTTTATTTTTATTTTGATAGTAAAGAAGATTTTGCCATTAAGGCTTTGGACAAATATTTTACAACACAGGTTAATCCTGCTTTAATAATTTTACGTGACAAATCCTTTTCTGCAAAACAACGTCTGATTAATTTTTATGAATACCGAATTGAGATAGTAAAAAAAGAATTAGAATGCAAAAATGGATGTATGGCATGTAATTTAAGTAATGAAATGGCCGAACATAATGAAAACATACGAGAGGCAGTCTTAGAAAAACATGATTCAATAAAAGCAGAAATTATTACTGTTGCCATAGAAGCTCAAAAACAAGGAGAAATAGATGCTTCGATTGATGTAGCAAACATGGTAGATTTTATTGAAGATGCTGGTAAAGGAGCAATGACTACTATGAAAGAGACACAAAGTGCCTATCCAATTGATAATGTGATGAACATGACCAGAAAATTATTTTTAAAATAATTTTTTAACATTTTAAAGACGATCAATCAATTATTAACCTTTAAATAACTTCAAAATATGATATAAACTATAATTTAGGAAATCAAATTAATTACATAGTCGACTGGTCAATTATAAAGTTTAAATACTTTTAACATCTTTATCAAAGACCATGTCCTAATATCGATATACAAATCGTTTCAATATAAAAACTCATAATAATCAGTATCATATCAACTTGTAACATATTACAAGTCGACTGGTCAACTAATAATTAATAATTATATGAATGCACTAAAAAAAGCAGGTAACGCTACCAATGCGTTTACAAAGAAATGGGCAGAATTTGTAATCAAATTCAAATGGCCCGTATTACTTATTACTTTAGGTATATCCCTGGGACTAGGCTCGCAGGGTAATATGGAATTTGATGGAGATTATCATGTCTTTTTCAGTGAATCTAACCCAGAACTTGAAGCTTTTGACGCTTTGCAGGATAAATATACCAAGGATGATAATATTATTATTGTGCTCTCTCCTTCTAATGGCAATATATTTACCAAAGAGAACCTAATTGCTATTGAAGAACTCACTGCCAAAGCCTGGAACACCCCCTACTCTTCTCGTGTAGATGCAGTAACAAATTTTCAGCACACAAGTGCTCAGGGAGATGATCTATATGTAGATGATCTATCCTATGAATCTGCTTCTAAAACTGATTCAGAAATCAGAGAGATTAAAGAAAAAGCATTAAAAGAACCTCTTCTGGTAAATCGTCTGCTCAATAAAAAAGGTAGCGTTACTGCTATTAATGTTACAGTAAGATTACCAGGTGTTGACAGTGCCAAAGAAATACCAGAAGTAACTGCTTTTGTTAGAAAATCAATTTCAGATTTTCAGGAAAAACATCCTAATTTCGAAGTACATTCATCTGGATTAGTGCCTCTTAATACTGCATTCTTTGAGTCTTCGATGAGGGATATGATGCTAACACTTATTATGCTGGTTATCGTAATCTTAACTACATTAATTCTTACCAGAAACTTTTTTAGCACATTAGCCACCCTAATTGTTGTACTATTTTCTATCATGAGTGCAGTAGGTTTTGTAGGGGTTATGGGAATCAAACTCACCCCTCCTTCTTCTGTTTTTCCTACAATGATATTAACGTTGGCTGTAGCCGATAGTATTCATATTCTCATTACGATGCTTCAAAAAATGCGTAAAGATGGGTATACAAAAAAAGATGCCCTTGTCGAATCTATGCGCCTTAACTTCATGCCAGTTTTCATTACCAGTTTAACCACGGTTATCGGGTTTTTAACCATGAATTTTGGTGATGTCCCTCCGTTTTGGGATTTAGGAAACATTACTGCCTTTGGGATGACAATGGCTTTTTTCTATTCTACTACAGCATTACCAGCACTTATGGCCGTTCTTCCTGTAAAGGCTAAAGTAAAGAAAGGTACGCTTTCAGAAAAGCAAAATTGGTATACGAATCTAGGGCTTTTTGTTGCAAAACAACCTGCAAAACTAGCTGTAATTTCAATAATAATTATTGGTGTTTTTACATTTCTGGCTACCAAAAATCAGTTTAATGATGAATTTATCAACTATTTTGATAAAACTGTACAATTTAGAAATGATACTGATTATATAAGTAAGAACTTAACTGGAATTTATAATGTTGAATTTTCTGTGGGAAGTGGAGAAAGCGGAGGGATCAATAACCCAGAGTATCTTAAAAAATTAAATGATTTTGAAGACTGGCTTGATAAACAACCCGAAGTGATTCACGTAAATGCATTTAGCGAGGTTGCCAGAAGAGTAAACCGATCAATGCATGGAGATGATGAGCTCTATTACAAGGTTCCTACAAATCGTGAAGAAGCAGCACAATATTTACTGTTATACGAGCTTTCGTTACCCTTTGGATTAGACCTTAATAACCAAATCAATGTCGATAAATCTGAAAGTCGGGTTACTGTAACGCTTCAGAATATTTCTAGTGCAGAAATGATTGCCTTTTCAAAACGAGCCGAAAATTGGTTACAAGATAATACCCCAAAACCTATGCATGCTATAGGAGTAAGTCCTACTCTAATGTTTTCTAAACTAGGTTTCAGACAAGCCGATAGCATGCTGAAAGGAAATATCATTGCACTAATACTGATTTCTCTGGTATTAATGTTCGCGCTAAGAAATTTTAAACTCGGATTACTAAGTATCATTCCAAATGTTACTCCGGTATTAATGGGATTTGGATTCTGGGCGATGTATAAAGCGCAAATTAATACAGGAATGGTAATCGTTTTCGGAATGACATTAGGAATAATAGTAGATGATACCGTTCACTTTATGAGTAAATTCTTAAGAGCCCGAAGAGAATTAGGTTATAATGCGCAACAAGCTGTTATTTATGCCTTCGAAACCGTAGGAAAAGCACTGACAACTACAACTGTTGTACTTCTGGCAGGGTTTGCCGTACTTTCTACCTCATCATTTGCTCTAAATAGCTACATGGCAAGAATTACAGTTATCATTATTCTGGCAGCTTTAATCATAGATTTTATACTGTTGCCGTCATTACTTATTCTTATCAGCAAAAAAGATAAAATTACTACAGAAACACCAGTAAAAGAATTAGAACCGCAAATGCAACTTGATAAATAATAAACTACCTCGGGGCAAGTTCACGAGGTATTAAATTTCAAAGAAAGAAAATTCAAAACTCCAAAAAAGAAAAAACGAGGCAAGCCTCCTTTAAAACTAATACAATAAAAACAATAAAGAATCTATCAATATGAGAACACTAATTTTAGTTGGAATAGCAATCGTAAGTTTTGCAGCTTTAACAGCGCAAAATGCAAAAGATCGAGGTGTACAAATTGCTAAAGCAGCAGATCAAGCAGATCAAGGTTTCAATAGTTCTATTGTAAATCTAAAAATGACCCTAAAAAATAAAAATGGGCAAACCAGTAAGCGTTTACTAATGACCAAAACCTTAGAACAAACTACCGATGGAGATAAATCATTGATTGTTTTTAATAGCCCAAAAGATGTTAAAGGAACTTCGACATTAACTTTTACGCATAAAATCGGAGCAGATGATCAATGGCTATTCTTACCTTCAATCAAAAGGGTAAAAAGAATATCTTCAAATAATAAATCTGGTCCTTTTGTAGGAAGTGAATTTGCATACGAAGACCTTTCTTCGCAAGAAGTAGAAAAATACAGCTATAAATTTTTGGAAGAAAAAGGAAATCTTCTAATTGTAGAACAAGACCCTGTCGATCCTAAATCAGGATATACAAGACGTATTGTTACCTACAATAAAGATAAAAGATATCGAATAAAAAAAGTTGAATTCTATGATCGTAAAAACTCACTACTCAAAACACTTACCTATGGTGATTATAAATTGTATAAAGGAAAATTCTGGAGAGCATTAACTCTTCATATGGTGAACCACCAAAGTAATAAAGAAACATTATTAAAATTTAGTGACTATAATTTTGAGGCTAATCTCGTCGATGAAGATTTTACTCAAGTTGCTCTTAAACGGGCAGGGCAATAAATCTAACATAAATGAAATCATAACAAAAACCAATTATTCTTGATTCAAAATATGATCAGGGCCTCATAGGTTATCCAAATCTGCGAGGTCTAACCAAAAAAATTACTTATAAAATATGGCATTTTCTATTGCATAATGCAGATTAAAGATCAAAGAATAAAAAACGAATACATGAAAATTAAAATAATCTACTGTATCATCCTGTTACTATGCAGTACTAATACTATAATGTACGCTCAAAGCGAAAAGCCAAAAAAAATAAGCCACGATTTTGAACTGGAATTAGAAGGAGAGTATCGTTATTTCTATAACGATGCTCTTTTTGAAGGCCAGAAAGATCATTTTCCTGCTCTGGCAATACGACCAGAGTATAATGCCAAATGGAATGACGGATACGAAAGTATCAATGTTAAAGGTTTTTTTCGGCTAGATATTGACGATAAGCGAACACATTGGGATATACGAGAACTATATTATCAAAAAGCTAAAAATAACTGGGAATTTAACCTTGGGCTCAAAAAAGTATACTGGGGTGTAGCCGAAAGCAATCATTTGGTAGATATTATTAATCAAACCGATGCTGTCGAAACTTTTGATGGTGAAGAAAAACTGGGGCAGCCAATGGCTCAGCTTACCTGGATAACCAAAAAATTCGGAACTTTTGATTTCTTTTACCTCCCTTATCATCGTAAACGCACTTTCTCTGGTAAAAAAGGAAGATTACGATTCCCAGTAGTAATTGATAAAGATGATCTGGGATATGAAAGTAGTGCAAAAGAATGGAGACAGGATGTCGCTTTTCGATGGAAGTACTATTTTGATATTGTTGATATAGGGTTTTCTCATTTTTATGGAACTGGTAGAGAACCGCTTTTTGTATTTGATGCCACAGGAAATATTAATGCTTTTTATCCTATAATACATCAAACTGGTTTAGATTTGCAAATTACCCATGATGCTTTTCTTTGGAAACTAGAAGCTATTTACCGCAATGCCGATGCCCAGGATTTCTTTGCTATGGTAGCTGGATTAGAATATACATTTTCTAATATAGACAGAAACGGTCTGGACATAGGTGTTTTAGGAGAATATTTGTATGATGAACGAGACGAACTAGCCCTAAATGCATTACAAAATGATATCTTTTTCGGAAGTCGTATTGCTTTTAATGATACGCAAGACACATCAGTTTTAATTGGAGGAATTACTGATCTTGAAGCTGGTAGTACTATATTTAGCCTAGAAGCTTCGAGACGTTTTGGTAGTAGCTGGACTGCGCAAATTGAAGCTCGTATTTTCAATAAAATTGATGATAACGAATTGATTTTATCAAATTTTAGAAAAGATAGTTTTTTTAAAATTTCTATTGCTAAGTATTTTTAAAGCGCAAATACTTAATTTTGAAGAAGATGCTTGTAGATAAGCCCTCTAATGAAGTTTTTTTATTCTGTGCCAAATTGAAATGAAATTTCAAAAATAGCTATCTCAAAATTAAATAATAAAAAAAGCCATCCTTAGTTAACAGGATGGCTTTTATAAAAAGTTCAAAGCTTATCTACTTATTTTAAATGTTAATATAAATAATTTAAAGCAATTCTATCATAGCCAGAGAATTGTCCATTCTCATAACCCGAAAAACAAGAAATCATGATAGAATTGGTATCCAAACCACTTTCTCCCCACTGATTAGCAGTAGGAGTTCCTGGAATATGAGTATTTCCAACACCAGCATACCCTTCATTACTACCATCACATTTTCTTCCTGCATAATCAGTATGTCTCAATCCAATACAATGTCCAATTTCGTGAGTCATTACATGCGCTACAACACTAGTATTATAGCTATCAGTACCTGCATTAATTTGAATCCATTTGTAAGGTCTTCCTCCACTAGGAAAACCCGCATATCCACCACCGCCAGAAGCACCATTATTATATACTACTATATCTGCATTTGAAGATGATGAAAAAGATAAAGTGAGATATAATGAATTACCCAATGCATTGTAATTATTAACAGCCGATTGTAATGCTCTTTGCATTTTGCTTGTTAAAGCATATCCAGATCCTGTATATCCGATAACACTAATATTTCTATTACTCCTAGATACCAGATTATGGGTTTTGTACTGCTTGTTACCATTTTCTGCTTCTACCAGTTTTTGTTCTGCCAGATTCTCAATTACCAAAGAAAGATCTCCACTTTTTATAACTTCTTCAGATGATCCGTCTGGATGGGTTACAGTTGCATAAGTTGCTCCATAATCATTAACTCCTGCGTCATGTAATGCCTGAATGTGAGCTTTTGAAAGTTGTCCTGTAACAGTTTCTGGTTGTGTTTCGTTAGAAACTTCTTTTTTCTCACAAGATATCGTAAATCCTGTGACGATAGCGCAAAGCGCTAATACTTTGATTTTTTTCATTTTAGCTAAGTTGAATTTGTGTAGTTATTAAAACTAAAATACAGAGTTTTCACCCTCTATTTAAATACAAAAGTGTAGAAAGCTTTGAACTTTTCTATTTTTTTGCGGTTTGAAGATATAATATTTTTTCGTTAAAATAAGCTAATTTTTTAAAGTATTTATTACTAACAAGGTAAAACCATATCATTATTACAACAAAAACATCGAAAACATAGTTTTTATCTAATCAATCAAAAAGTGTTTAAAAAAAAAGCTGATAATAATGTGCTAGAGTATAATATTGTATAGCAACGGGAAATAAAAGTCAATAATCTGATAGTATTTAGACTACATCAGATCGAAATCATATCAAGATTTTGAAGTATGAAGTTCTATGGGTTTCAAAAAAGTAGTATTCAAGAAGCAATTTTTTTTATACTTATACCGATGTTTCCCCTAAACCCTTGCAGTACTTGATTTTTTATCCTATAATAAAGTTTTCATAAAAATCAAAACCTAGTGCGTCTAGTAATTACAAGAGGTTCTGGCTAATGAAAAATTATTAGGGGAACTTAACGGACAAGCATAATTTTTTTTAAATAAGTTTTTTATTCATATTCAGTCATATAATCTCTGCACTAAGACCTGCATCTAATAGTTTTGAACACCTTGGCACTAATTCTTCATAAACACCTGTTTTTACAACACATTTCCCTTTGTAATGTACTAGCATAGCACACTGCTCTGCCTGTACTTGGGTATGCTCACAAGTACAAATCAGGGTTTCTATAACATGATCAAATGTATTTACATCATCGTTATACAAAACAATCTCGTTATTGTTTTGCCCAACTGATTTTTCTATGACTTCTTCTAAAACTTTTTCTTTGGTACTCATATGGGGTAATTATTTTATACAAATATAATAACTTAGAATATTATATTCATTAATTAGAAGGTAATTTTAACTCATAAGATACTGCTATCCAATTATTTCTATCCAGGCACTCTATAAAACTCAGGTGTTTCTTAGTACATTCTTCTGTAATCATATTTAAATCTTCTTTATAAAACCCACTCAAGAATAATTTACCATTAGGGTTTAACGACTTCACATAATATTGAATATCATTTAGCAGTGTATTGCGATTAATATTAGCTATAATAATATCATAACTTCTTTCAGATAAAATCGAAACATCTCCTTCATAAACAGTAATATCTTTACAATTATTGCGTTCTACATTTTCTATGGTATTTAAATAACACCAATTATCAATATCAATAGCATCTATAGATTTGGCACCTCTCATTTTAGTAAGAATTGCCAAGACCCCAGTGCCACACCCCATATCCAATACTGTTTTATCTTTTAAATCAGCTTTTAAAATATGCTGGATCATCATATATGTCGTTTCGTGGTGTCCTGTCCCAAAAGACATTTTTGGTTCTATAACAATGTCATATTTTGTATTTGGTTTTTGATGAAATGGTGCTCTTACGCTACAAATATCATCTACAATAATAGGATTAAAGTTCTTTTCCCACTCTTTATTCCAGTTTATTTGTTCTATTTCTTCGAGCGTATATTGTATATCAAACTCTCCAGAATTTAATACATAAACATCTTCCAAAATATTCTCTTCCCAATCTATACTTTGAATAAATGCATTAACTCCGTCTTCGGTTTCTACAAAGCTTTCAAATCCAGCATATCCTAATTCTGCAATTAATATCTCTGTAGCTGGTTGTAGTGGTGAAGCCTTAAAATAATACCCGATGTATTTTGTGTTTGACATATTGATTTTTTATTCTTTTGCAAAGTTACTCTTTTACCTTTAATGTTTGTACCAAAGTAAATCTTAGTAAAAAAGCACCCCATGATAAAGTGAGATGCTTTTATGTATGTGAACTCATCTTGAGTAATGCTTTTGCCTGCAAAAGCATTACTTTTCGGCTTAAAACCAATACTTAAGATGAGTTTTTCTGTTAATTTTTAAATAGCGTTTACTATTGCTGCAAAATTTTCTGCATCTAATGAAGCCCCTCCTATTAATCCTCCATCTACATCGGTTTTTGCAAAAATTTCCTGAGCATTATTGGGTTTTACACTTCCGCCGTATAAAATAGAAACCTCATCGGCAATTTCCTGATCATAGCTATTCGCTATGGTTTTTCTAATAAATGCATGCATTTCCTGGGCTTGTTCTGGAGATGCGGTTTCTCCTGTTCCTATTGCCCAAACTGGTTCATAAGCAAGGACTACATCTTTCCAGTCTGCTTTATTAATATGAAAAAGACCATTTTTTAATTGCTGTTCTACAACAGAGAAATGCGTATCGCTTTTTCGATCCTGTAATTCTTCTCCAAAACAGAAAATTATAGTCATCTTATATTGCAAAGCTGTATTTACTTTACTGGCTAATAACTCATCTGTTTCTCCAAAATAAGCTCTGCGCTCACTATGCCCCAAAATTACAGTCTCTACTCCAATACTTTTAAGCATATCTGCAGAAATTTCTCCTGTATAAGCACCACTTTCTGCCTCATGCATATTTTGTGCAGCAACCGTAATTCCAGAGGGTTTTAAAATTTCAGTTGCGTTATACAGATTAGTAAATGTAGGTGCTACAATAATTGCTGCTTCAGACGATGTTTTAAGTTTAGTTGACAACTCAGATAGCAGTGTCTTGGTTTCTGCTAGATTCTTATTCATTTTCCAGTTTCCGGCTACAATTTTTTTTCTCATTAATTTACAATTTACGTTTTTGATGTACAGAAGTGATTTATACTTTTTTAAAAATTTGCTATAAAAATACTTTTTTTACTTCACAGGGTTATGCATCATTAAAAACTCAAGCTCTAATTCTTGGATCAAGCCATCCATAAATAATATCGACAATTATATTGATTAGTATAAACATAGTTGCAATCACCAATACAGCTCCCATTATTATAGGAAGATCTGACATATTTAAGGCATCAACTATTTCTTTACCTAATCCATTCCATCCAAAAATATACTCTACAAATACTGCCCCAGCTAGCATAGATGCAAACCATCCTGAAATTGCAGTAACAACTGGATTTAATGAGTTTTTTAATGCATGTTTTATAATCATCTGAAACATTGAGAGTCCTTTTGCCTTTGCTGTACGAATATATCCTTGCCCCATCACCTCTAGTAATGAATTACGCATGAGTTGAGAAACAACGGCAAGTGGTCGTATACCCAACACAATTGCAGGGAGAATTAGGTTTTTCCACTGGATATAACTTCCATCACCAAAATCGTCTACTTCATATAAACTACCTGTCATATTTAAATTGGTAAATTCTTGTAATACATATCCAAACAACCATGCAAAAATAATTGAACTAAAAAAAGACGGAACACTCATTCCTAAAGTACTTAATATCTGAATCAACTTATCTATCCATTGATCTTTGGTCATAGCGCTTATAATCCCTAATAAAATCCCTATAATAATGGCAATGCATATGGCAAAAACAGCCAAAATTCCTGTATTAGGTAACGTTTCTTTAATTACCTCACTTACTTTTTTACCATTTTTTTGTAATGATTCTCTTAAATAAGGAAACTTAAGTACGGTTACAACATCATCTATCTTAAACAATTGGTTTCCTTTGTATTTTTTAGGGTCAAAATATGAAAAATCATCAGGGTTTACACTATGAAATGATATAGGAGCAAGGTCATTTATATAATATAGATATTGCTTTGATAATGGTTGATCAAAACCATATTTCTTCCTCACATTTTTTAACTGTTCTTCGGTTTCATTTTGCCCCAACATCATCTGGGCAGGATCACCAGGAAGAATCGTAAATAATAAAAAAATAACAGTCACCACTCCCAATAAAGTAAGCAAAGCATATCCTATTTTACTGGTAAGATAACTACCCATTACTTTATTGCTTAGAGTTTTCTTTAAGTTTTTGTACTTCTTCCAAAGTATACCTTTTGTAAGGAACCCCTAAAAGGCTTTCACTACGTTCTTCTATTGTTTCGGTAAAACCAATTTCTTTTCTTCTTTCATTTACAGATTCTGGATCTTTAATCGGCCATATCAAGGAGATTTGATTTTTGCTTCCACGATTAAACATTCTGCCTTGCGTACCATAAATCTGTTCTAATCCTTGTTCCATTAGGTGTCGATCTTCCATCATGACTACCAATGTCATATCCAGCTCTCCTTTTTCTCCAGCTTCTTTTATAAGAGGTAAATATGTTCCTATCTTATCTGAATGCTGAATTACGAACCAGGCTGCTTTATTTGTTCCTTCGCCAACCAGAGTTTTACCAGGATACCCATGCTTTTTAAAAACTTCTTCTATAAATATTGCATTGGTACTATCTATTTTTTGTTGTTCTTCCCATTCTTCCCTAGAAATTTCTCTAGAACTTCTTATACTCTGATCCAACTTCATAATACTATCCAACTGTGCTTTTAGTACCATATTAATCTTGGGTTTTGATGGTTCTACTTTTTCCAAATTAAGTTTTTCTGCATCATTCCAATGCAGTTTTTTTACAATGGTTCCTTTTTTCAGCTTTACAATACCAGGATTAGATCTTAATATGGTTTTTAATGCTGTTTCATCTGTAGTATAAAAGTCAAAATCAAGATCGTATTGCTGCTGTACCTGTGCAATATCTTTTGGTGTAGAAGCCGTAAGACCAATTACATCATATCCTTGGGATATAGCTTTATTGGTTATTTCTTTAACTGCATAAAAGCCTTCTGCTTCACTTTTAGATAAATTATACGCTACTATTATTATCAGGTTTTCTTTTTCAAGAAACTCTGTTGTATAATCTGTATCATTTTTTTCTATTGCAAAGTCATGAATCGGGGGTTCGTATCCTTCTTTTATCGTTTTAGTTTCAACTTCGATAAACTTCCCTTCTACTTTGGGATAATCTCCACTGGTAACAATCACTTTCTCTTCACCATTAATATCAAATTTCCAATGATAGGCAAACTCTGCTTTTGGAGCACCTTCTGGTATCTCCATACCTTCCTGGATATTGATTCCTTCTTTGTATGCTCTAAAATCAAAAGCTGGTAAATGCATTAAAACATAGTATGCAAAGGCTAAACAAGCCGTAAAAGTCCCAAAAACAATCCATTTATGTGCCGCAAAAGGTTTAAGCGGTGTTATATATTTTCTTCTGAAAAATAATATCAATATTAAAACCAGTAAAATTATATCTTTGGTAAAGGACTCCCAGGGAGTTAATGGTAGTGCATCACCAAAACATCCGCAATCGGTTACTTTATTAAAATACGCCGAATAAAAGGTAAGAAACGTAAAAAAGGCAATCATTAACAGTAATGACCATACTGTAAACTTTGGCAAGTATCCCAATAATAATGTAATACCTAATACGATTTCAAAAATCACCAAAAAAATCGCTATCAATAGCGCGTAGGGAATTAAAAATTCTAAATTCAATACACCTTCACCAAAGTATTCCTGAAGCTTATATGAAAACCCTACAGGGTCATTAAGTTTTATAAAGCCCGAAAACAGAAAAAGTGCTGCTACAAATATTCTTGAGAAAGTAACTAATGTTTTCATCTATGTATATATTTATTTTTTCAAAAGATTAATAATTAGGATTAGTACAATATAATATGGATTAATTCTTGTTACTTTTTGTTTAACATTATTTTATATATCTAACTATTTGCTTCGCCTAAATGAATCATAGCAAACACCGCATAATTAATCATATCCTGATAGTTTGCATCGATACCCTCGCTTACCAACGTTTTTCCTTTATTATCCTCTATCTGTTTTACTCTAAGTATTTTCTGAATAATTAGATCTGTAAGAGAACTCACTCGTAAATCACGCCAGGCTTCACCATAATCATGATTTTTGTTCAGCATCAATTCTTTGGTAATCCCTATGTGTTTATCATACAACATACCTGCTTGTTCTGGGGATAAATCGGGTTGTTCTGCAACTCCTTTCTCTAGTTGTATCAAAGCCATTAAGCAATAGTTAATAATCCCTATAAATTCTGAAACTTCACCTTCATCTACCTTGCGTACTTCATTTTCCTGAAGACCTCTAATTCGTTGTGCTTTAATAAAAATCTGATCGGTTAAGGATGGTAACCTCAGGATTCTCCACGCACTGCCATAATCTATCATCTTTTGATTAAATAACTCTCTACAGTTATTAATTATTGTATCATATTGTGTGGATGTATCTTGCATAAAATTGTTGAATTTTGTGTAAATTTCGCTTTAATATGGGAATTAAAAAAATCATAGCTAAAGTTTAGAAATAAAAAACATGAAATATGACTTTACAATTTTATAAATTCTAATCAAAATATAGGCTTGCTCCTTAGAGCATGTTTAAACAATAATCATAAACCAATGAAATCTCAAAAATGACAATCAATTGTAAAGGCTCATTAATTAATCTATCTACCCCAAAAGTGATGGGTATTCTTAACCTGACTCCTGATTCTTTTTATGATGGAGGGAAATATAAAAATATAGACAGAGTACTAAAACAGGTGGAACAAATGTTGATTGATGGTGCTACTTTTATTGATCTCGGTGCTTATTCCTCAAGACCAGGAGCTGATCATATTACTATTGAAGAAGAAGAAAAAAGAATGCTACCCATAGTATCATTGTTACTTAATGAATTTCCTGAAATCCTGTTATCTATTGATACTTTTAGAAGTGAAATTGCAAAATCATGTATTGAAGTAGGAGCGGCACTCATTAATGATATCTCTGCCGGAAATTTGGATAAAAACATGATCGCAACAGTTGGCACATTAGGTGTTCCATACATTATGATGCATATGAAAGGAACTCCACAAACCATGAAATCATTAAACCAATATGATCATCTAATTCATGAAATGAACATGTATTTTGCAGAAAAAATTGCCGAAGCAAGAAAACATGGTATTAATGATATGGTTATTGATCCTGGATTTGGTTTTGCTAAAGATGCCCATCAGAATTTTGATCTTTTAAAAAACCTAAAACTCTTAGAGGTACATAATTTACCTATACTGGCTGGAGTATCAAGAAAATCAATGATATACAAAACATTAAACAGCACTCCGCAAGAAGCCTTAAATGGCACTACATCTCTTAATACTATTGCCTTGCTTAATGGAGCCTCTGTTTTAAGAGTACATGATGTTAAAGAAGCTGTAGAGTGTGTTACCCTGGTAAAAGAATGTGGTTTTTAATTCAATTAGTTCCAAAATTCCAAAGCTTAAAATTATCAAAGAATTAAAAAGTCTTTTTTTACAAATCAAAATGCCTACTGATTTCTTCATTCGATACCCAGTATTCGATATTTTTTACTTTTATATTTCATTTGCTGTTTTATTCCTACTTTGTCATCTAAGGGCGTTTCCCTATCGGGTCGGGCTTTTCGTTACAATTCCTCGCACCTCCTATCGTCGGGCTGTGGGATTTTTACTGCAATCCCTAACGCGTTTTTACCAACGCAATTGGTACGATGACAAAGTAGGATTATATTTATCGAACTTCTCTGCACTACTTATACCAAATGAGTTCTAATACCATTTCTAACTTAAATTTACTCAAAAAACTATATTTTTTGCCCTACCCGAAAGGTTATATCTCTTCCCCACGCTATTTTTATCGACCATCGGCATACTAGTTGCTTTCTTCACATAAGTATACTTTATCCTCGCATTATTTTATCGACCAT
>CAKMZM010000082.1 GCA_929200365.1 uncultured Flavobacteriaceae bacterium
GAGAATTTATCAAAATGTGAAGCAAACTGGAAGTAGTAATACTGGCTACAACAACAAGGTATAAGCAATAGCGGTTTAGGTGCGAACTTGAATCGCTTTTTGTTCTTATTAAGTATCTTGTTCCCTGAAATGTAGTAGTTTTGTGTTGGATGTGTTTTAAAAACTGATATATTTAGCGTTGTGCGTCACTCGAAAAACGATCTAGAAGAATATAATGGACTATCAAACATACGAACCACATATTGACTTAAAATCATTTGTTAGTTGTTACTGGACTTTGGAAGTGTCTAAACAGTCTGAACCGAAAAAACAACGAATAGTACCTGATGGCTGTATTGAAATGGCGTTTATTCTCGGCGAAGACATAAAAAGATACACGTCCGAAAGTGAATTTATACTTCAACCCCGTGCAATGGTACTCGGACAAACAATTGAGCCTTTTTACATTGAGCCAACAGGCTACGTAAATACATTTGCCATTCGATTTTATCCTTATGGGTTTGCCAATTTTGTTACCGAACCAATCAGCAATTTGGTAAATAAAGAAACACCTATAGACCAGCTTTTTAATAAGGAAATCGCAAATGATTTGAAACAAAAAATCATCAAAGCGGGAAATACAGAACAACGAATAAGTATTATTGAAAAATTCCTTTTAAATAGACTTAATGACAAAAAAACAATTAATCGAATTGTAAAAAGTACCGTTGATTCCCTTCTATCCACAAATGGAAGTGTCTCAATAAATTCAATCCTTAAAGATAACTTGTCGAAACGAAGACAACTCGAAAGAAATTTCAAAAAGCAAATTGGAGTAAGCCCCAAACAATTGGGAAAGGTAATTCGCTTGCAAACTGCTTTAAAAATGTTGCTAGACCAAAAGTCAGAAAACCTGACCGATATTGCCTATGAAAGTGAATATTTTGACCAAGCACACTTCATAAAAGACTTTAAAGAATTTACGGGAATAAATCCCAAAGAGTTTCTTACTCACAAAAACTTGGCTCTTTCTGCCCTTTTTTACAAATAGTTTAAGAGTGTCGCATTTTTACAATTTCAAGCGATTTTCTACTGATATTTTTGCTTCGTCAACAACAAACAGAAAATGAAAGACACTATACTGATCACAATTATTGCCCTGACCTTTGGCATTGTATCCTTTAAAAACAAAGGGACTTCTGCTTTCGAATCAAATCCTGCTAAAGAGACAACAATCAAAAACGATAAGAATATGAACAGTTTTATATCAATATTTGAGATTCCAGCAACGGATATCTCACGAGCTATTAACTTTTACAAAGAAATTTTAGGAATAGAAATTGAAAGATTAGATTTTCCAGAAATGGAAATGGGGCTATTCCCATACCAAGACCAAATGGTAACAGGAGTAATAATGAAGGCAGAAGGTTATGAACCTTCTGCTAGCGGAGTTACTATTTATCTGAATGGTGGAGATAATTTGCAAACTATTCTTGATAAAGTAGAAAGGAATGGTGGAAAAATCATTATTTCTAAAACACCTCACGCTGATGAGAGTGGATATTTTGCTATCTTCCACGATTCGGAGGGAAATAAAATAGGAGTTCATTCACCGAATTAAAAAAGAGCGAACGCATAACAATAAAAGCAATATCGGTTTGGGTGTTAACTCTAACCGTTTTTTGTTTTTAATTCAGTATCTTGATATCCGAAAGGTAGGACTTTTAGTCCGCTACACTGCTATTATACTAACTGTTAGGGGGTATACCTTAAAAACAAAAAACACTACAATCAGTAGTGCTTTTGAAACATAGGAGTGTGCGTTCTATCCATGAATTATACGCACATTAGCTGCTGTAAGTCCTTTTCTTCCTTCCTCTTCATTATACTCTACTTTGTCGCCTTCATTTAATGCCTCGCCATCAATCCCTGAAGCGTGAACAAAAATGTCTTTTCCTGTTTCATTGTTAGTAATAAATCCATAACCTTTTGATTCATTAAAAAATTTTACTGTTCCTTCCATTGTAATAAGATAATAAGTATTTGAATACTAAAGGTAGTTTTAAATTTTTTATGAATTGTAATGAAAGTAAGAATATTTTAAAAATTCATTAGTTATTATTTGCCTTATTATTTTCATGATTCCTCATTTTCTTTAAGTTTTCTTCGGTAAGCATATAATCTTTTACGTTCTTATTTTTCCATCTGTGATAAATAAAAATAGGCATTAGAATAAAAGAAGAAACTAGTATGCCAATCCCAACTAGTTTATCACCAGTGTTATGGTCTCCCAAATTTTTGAAGTAATATCCTACACATATCAGAAGGATAATAGCTATAAAGAGTATTCTAATAATATATTTCATACGTTTGTGAGAATAAATTCATTAAAAATTGAGATTTTCCTGATAATAGTAATGCTATGATTATCGTGTAAAATTAATCAACTTTCTACGATAAGCAGTAAGAAGTTTTGATTTTGAAATAAAACCACAATACTTACCGTTTTTAATTACCGGGAGATTCCATGCCCCGGTATCCTGAAATTTTTTCATTACGGTTTTTGCATTATCCTGTTCATAAATTATAGCGACAGAAGTTTGAGCCATAAGGGCATCTACTGTTATTTTATGATATAAAGTAATGTCAAACATAATATCTCTAATGTCATCTAATGAAACCATTCCTATCAGTTGGTCTGATTCATTAAGAACAGGAAACAGGTTTCTGTTGGATTTTGCTACAGCTTCACTTAAAAGTTGTTTTAAGGTATAATTTGGTTTTACAGGTATAAAATTAGTTTCTATACAGTCTTCAAGATTCATTAAAGTTAAAACAGTCTGATCTTTATCATGTGTTAGTAAATGCCCTTGTTTTGCGAGTTCTCTGGTGTAAATATTGTGCTCTATTTTATTTTTTGAAATTATAAATGATATTGCAGTTGTTATCATTAACGGAACAAATAACTCATAACTAGAGGTAATTTCGGCAATAAGAAATATAGAGGTAAGTGGGGCGTGTAACACTCCAGCAATAAGTCCAGCCATTCCTAGCAGTGTAAAATTGGCTTCAGACACCTGAAAACCCATTCCCAGATGGTTAATCACTTTAGATACTACATTTCCTAATGCACTACCCATAACCATTGTTGGGATGAATACCCCTCCAGAACCTCCAGCAGCAAATGTAGCGGTCATGGCAACAGCTTTAAAGACAGTAATGCCCGTTAATAATGCAATAACAATCCATATATTATGGGTCATGGTATCAAAAGGAGTTTTACCGATGGCAGTTAGATGATCACCATGCAATAAACCATTTATAAAGCCAAGACCTTCACCATAGAGTGGGGGAATAAAATACAACATGATTCCGATAGCAAATCCACCAATTAATAACCGATGAATCTTTTTAGAAAAACGACCAAAAAAATGTAGTATTCCAAAGTACATTTTGGTAAAATATATAGATGCAAAAGCTGTACCTACTCCTAAAATGATATAAAAAGGAGTATCATAGATGTCAAACTTTTCTAAAACATTAAATCTAAACAGCACTTCGTCACCCAAAAAGAAATAGGAAGTGATTATAGAGGATACCGAGGCGAAGAGCAGAGGTAGTAAAGAGGTTAATGTAAGATCCAGACTAAACACTTCTACCGCAAAAACTAACCCAGCCAAAGGAGATTTAAATACAGCAGAAATAGCACCTGCAGAAGCACAGCCAATAAGTAAAACTCTGGTTTTTTGATTGATATGAAACAATGTGCTAAAACTCGAACTTAAAGCAGACGCAGAACTAATTGCTGGTCCCAGTAGCCCTACAGAACCACCAAAACCTACTGTGATTGGTGCTAGAATGAGTGGTAAATATCCATGAACGGGTTTTATGGTTCCTTTTTTTTTCGAAAGTGAATATAAAATAAGAGGTATGGCTGATTTTACATCTCTTTCAAATACATATTTTGTAAATATATAAACGATTAGTAAGCCTATTATAGGAATGATAAAATAAAAAGAAGCTTGCCAGGAGATGATATCACTTTCTAGTACTACCTGAATTAAATGTGTAATATTTTTTAATAATAAAGAAACAAGCCCAGCAGTAAATCCAACAAGAATACTTAAAATAAGAATAAAGGTTTTATCAGAAATATAGCGATATCTCCATTTGAGGATCTTATAAAGTAGTGTCTTTTTCTTTTGGGGAGACATATGTACTTGACTTAACTAGTTTAAAGGTAATAAAAATCCCGCCACAAGCGGGATTTTATATTATAAATCAAGTTTGATATTCAATTCTTTGAGTTGTTCGTTATCAATAGTAGATGGTGCATCAATCATAATATCTCGTCCACTATTATTTTTTGGAAAAGCTATAAAATCTCGGATGGTTTCCTGACCGCCAAGAATAGCGACCAATCTATCAAATCCAAAAGCAATACCACCATGAGGAGGAGCACCATACAGGAAAGCATCCATTAGAAATCCAAACTGTTCTTTTGCTTCTTCTGGGGTAAATCCCAAATGATTAAGCATTAGAGCCTGTGTTGCTGCATCATGAATTCTAATAGAACCACCGCCAATTTCGTTTCCATTTAAGACAAGATCATAGGCATTAGCACGAACATCTCCTGGTTTGGTATCTAATAAAGTAATGTCTTCTGGTTTTGGAGAGGTAAAAGGGTGATGCATGGCATGATAACGTTCTGTTTCTTCATCCCATTCTAACAAAGGAAAATCTACTACCCACAGCGGAGCAAATTCGTCGGGATTTCTTAATCCTAATCGTTCGGCAAGTTCCATTCGAAGAGCGCTCAACTGTGCTCTTACTTTATTGGTTTGGCCAGAAAGCACGCAGATCAAATCTCCAGCTTTTGCTTCAGTCCTTTTTGCCCATTTGGCCAGATCTTCCTGATCATAAAACTTATCTACAGAAGATTTATAGGTGCCATCCTCATTACATTTTACATACACCATTCCCAATGCTCCAACTTGTGGGCGCTTTACCCAATCTATAAGTTTATCGATCTCTTTTCTAGTGTATGAGGCTCCGCCAGGCACCGCAATCCCAACAACCAATTCTGCAGTATTAAATACATTAAATTCTTTGTGTTGAGCAATATCATTAAGTTCACCAAACTTCATTTCAAACCTTATATCAGGTTTATCGTTACCATAGGTTTGCATGGCTTCATCGTAGGTCATTCTGGGGAAATCTCCTATGTTAATTCCTTTTATTTCAGATATCAGATGTCGGGTAAGTCCTTCAAATATATTTAAAATATCTTCTTGTTCTACAAATGCCATTTCACAATCTATTTGTGTGAATTCTGGTTGTCTGTCGGCTCTTAAATCCTCATCTCTAAAACATTTTACTATCTGAAAATATTTATCCATTCCGCCAACCATAAGCAGTTGTTTAAACGTTTGTGGTGATTGCGGTAATGCATAGAATTGTCCTTCATTCATTCTAGAAGGAACAACAAAATCACGTGCACCTTCGGGTGTAGATTTGATTAGGTATGGGGTTTCGACTTCGATAAATCCTTCATTAGAAAGATAATTTCTTACCTGCATCCCTACTTGATGACGAAATATTAAACTATTTTTTACTGGGTTACGGCGAATATCGAGATAGCGATATTTCATGCGTATATCTTCTCCTCCATCCGTTTCATCCTCGATAGTAAAAGGAGGCGTATGAGACTTATTCAAGACAGTAAGCTCAGAAACCAATATTTCAATATCACCAGTTGGCATATTAGGATTTTTAGATTCACGTTCGATAACTGTTCCTTTTACTTGTATCACAAACTCTCGTCCTAGTTTTTTAGAATTTTCTAAAAGTTCTTTAGAAGATCGTTCTTCATCAAAAACTAATTGAGTAATACCATAGCGATCTCTGATCACTACCCAATTTAAGGAACCCAAATCTTTTATTCTTTGAACCCAACCAGTAAGAGTTATTTCTGTATTAATATCTGAGGCGCGTAGTTCACCACACGAATGACTTCTATACATAGTGTTATATATTAAGGCTGCAAAAATAAGAAGTTTTATGAATTAGTTGATGGTAGATGGTTGATAGTTTTGTTGTTTATAATTATTTCACTAGCATCCGATAAAAAGAACATAGATCGCTTTGCTTTTAGAAACCAGAACGACGGCAAATAGATATTTCTTTGAAAACTTGTTTTTAATCAATAGAATTTCCCAACGACTCTGTCTTGAAGTGAAGATATATTATCAAAGAAGAATCGAGAGAGTAAAATAAGATGAGCCTTTGCAGCGGTTAGAAGAGGTATATTATATGTAAATACTATTAAATATGGGTGTACGATAAATTTCCCTTTTCAAAGATATTGGCATCTTAACTTCCCAAAGCAAAACTAACTCCTTCCCTTCGGGAAGGTTGGGATGGGATGTGTAAAACATAAAAGAAAGAGATCGTTAACTTTTCATGTTTCTATGAAAAAAGGGAAATTTGTCGTACACCCTTAAATATGCGTCTTAAAACAATAAGAAAAATTTACACTAATAAGTTTGTTATAGTTAGTAGGGTATAGGGTAGCTCATTACTTTTTAAACCCAGATTATGTGTTAGAACTTCACTATGAAAATTTCAAGTGTAATAAATACTGGAAGGAAAATTAGACAAAATGCTTTATATTAAAGAATTGAAAAATTTTAAGCTTTTATAGGCTTTTAATATATGATAAATAGCATTTTGATTGCCTTTATACTAACAATTGTTTGTTTTGACATTCCTTTGTCAATATCTTTTAATAGTTTTAAGTAAACATTTAAACAAATCATTATGAACACACACACTCACTTATGCAAAATGAAGATTTTACTATTCCTGATTTTTGTTCCTGCTACACTATTAGCTCAGGGAATTATTACAGGTAAAGTGATAAACCAAAGAACAAACGAAGTCATACCGTTTGTTAATATTTTGGAAAAAGGAACTTCTAATGGAGCAACCTCTGATCTGGATGGTAAGTTTTCAATTCAGATACAACCTCTTCCTGCTACGCTTGTTTTTTCTGTAATCGGGTTTGCTTCTCAAGAAATAGAAGTATCTGCAAATATTGTGGTTAATGTATATATGGAAGAAGGAGCAACTCTAGATGAGGTCATGATTGTGGGGAATCGAGCTAAGCCAAGAACAGTAATAGAATCTCCAGTAGCTATAGACAATATAACTTCTGAAGAACTAAAAATAAGTGCACAGCCAGAATTAGATAAAATGATTGCTTTTAGGGTTCCTTCTTATAATTCTACTCAACAAACCATATCTGATGCAACAGCTCATTTTGATCCTTCTGAGCTTAGAAATCTGGGCCCAAGCAGAACATTGGTTTTGGTAAATGGGAAACGAAAAAACCAAAGTGCATTGGTATATGTAAACAAAACTCCAGGAAGAGGAGAGGTTGGTGTGGATATGAAAAGTATTCCTGCGGCTGCAATTGAAAGAGTAGAGGTGTTAAGAGATGGCGCATCTGCTCAATATGGATCTGATGCGGTTGCCGGGGTTATTAATATTATTCTTAAAGAGAAACCAGCCAAGACTACAGTTAATCTGGGTACTGGCGTAACTATTGAGGGTGATGGTTTTACATATAATGGAGATTTAAATACTACAATTATTCCAGAATTTGGAGGGTATATAAACTTAACAGCAGATTTTTATCATCAGGATTATACAGATAGATCAGGAGAACCAGGTAATGATCTGTTTTTAGCTCATGTGCTTAATAATCAAGATCTTATTAATAGTGGTAATTCTTGGATTAGAGAAAATGCAGATTTAAGAATGATTGTAGGCCAACCAGAATATGATCGATTAGGAATAGCGGTTAATGCAGGGATTCCATACGCTAATGAGTCTGCCAAATTTTATGTGTTTGGAAATTTTCAAAAAAGAGAAGGAAAGAGTTTTGCTTTATATAGACCACCATACTGGATTCCGGATCCTTTTAATTTATTACATCCTGCCGGAACAGAATACCAAGGGTTTCAACCTACATTTGAAACCGATATACGGGATAACAGTTTTACTGTAGGAAATAGTTGGAAAATGTTCACTGACTGGAATTTTGATGTCAGTTATACTTTTGGAAGAAATGCCGTAGATTATGAGATCAATAATTCTTTAAACCGTAGTCTTGGAGCAAATAGTCCAACAAGTTTTAATGCAGGGGGGTATATGTTTAGCAATCAAATAGGGAACTTAGATATTTCAAAAAGTTTTGGAGCAGTAAGCTTTACATTAGGTTCTGAGATAAGACAAGAAAGATTTACTACCAAAGCAGGAGAAGTAGCCTCTTATATTGATGGAGGAGTAGAGTCATTTCCAGGATTAAGACCAGAGAATGCTCTTAGTGAAATCAGGTCAAATATTGGTGCTTATGCCGGATTAGATTGGGATGTAAGTGAGGCCTTCTTAATTAGTGGAGCAGGACGTTATGAACATTATAGTGACTTTGGTGAAAATGTTTCCTGGAAAATTGCGGCAAGGTATTTATTGCCAGATAATAAAGGAGCAGTAAGGGCTTCGGTTAATACGGCTTTTAGAGCACCATCGCTGCATCAAATTTATTTAAGCAATAAACAAACACTTCAATTAGAAAATGGAACTATTGGGCAGCAAGGTACTTTTAACAATGTAGATCCAATAATTACTGACCCAATAAGAGGGCTGGGAGTACCTCAGCTTCATGCAGAAGAGTCTTTTAATATTGCAGGAGGAGTAACGTATAGATTTTCTCCAAATTTTTCTGTTGCAGTAGATTATTACAATATAAAAGTTGATGATAGAGTATTGTTGACAAATCCATTAGGTTTTGATGGAGATGATACTACTACCAATGCTGTAGAGCAGGTATTGATAGATAACGCTATCGGTGATATTGCATTTTTTGTAAATGCTGTAGATACTAACACTCAAGGAGTGGATTTGGTAACCAACTATAGAGGTTTAGTTATTGGAGAAGGAAGTTTAAGTATTAACGCTGCTGTTAACTGGAACGAAACTGATATTGAGGGAACCATTACTGTTCCCGAAAAAATATTAGATGCAGGATATACCGATATTTTTAATAGAAAAGAACAGTCTAGAATTGCTACGGCAAGACCGAATATAAAAGGAGTTTTGGGACTGAATTATGAGATCTCAAAATTCAATTTTGTATTGAACAATACGTATTTTGGAGAAGTAACATGGCAACATTCTACGAATCCTGATTTTGATCAAACTTTTGCAGGCAAAGTAGTTACAGATATATCGATCTCTTACAAGTTTGCAAATTGGGTTACTGCTAAAGCGACTGCAAATAACTTATTAAATGTGTATCCAGATGAAATTGAAACTTTTGGAGATTTTAGAACAGATTTAGGAGGAAGATTTAAATATCCATGGGAAGTGAATCAGTTTGGATTTACGGGAACTTTTTTACAAGCAGGGCTTAATTTTATGTTGTAGATCATTCCCTGTATAAAAAAAAACGCTATTAATTTCTTAGAGGTGCTCTTAGGTTAACGAATTAAGCTTTTGTGTGGAAATGGTATTATTCTATGATATCCAGATAATTTAGTCTGTTGATTAATCAGGTTACAAAGTGATGATTCGCTCTCTACTATTATTTATATCTGTTTGTTTTGCGATAAAACAATATACAATTTATGGAGTAAATTAACAAAAGACATAGTATTGCTGGTTATAAAACTGGAGTTTTGGGATTTTTTAAGTTTTTTTGATATATAACGAGTGTTTTTTGCTTCTTTAAATGAACAAACGTTAGTTTTAATATTGTTTTATCGAAATCTTTTAATAGTTTTAACAAACATTTAAACAGATTATTATGAAAAAACAAAATCATTTTTGCAAAATGAAGATTTTGCTATTACTAATTTTTGTTCCTGCTATCTTATTGGCTCAGGAGACCATTACAGGAAAAGTGGTCGTTGAGGGTAGTGGCGATGGGGCGCCTTTTATGAATGTCATAGAAGAAGGAACAAATAATGGTACCTCTAGTGACATTGATGGTAATTTTAGTATTACCGTAAGTAGTTTGCCAGTAAATCTAAGAGTATTTGCATTAGGGTTTGCAGAAAAAATAGTGTCTGTAGCAACTGCAGGAAATATTACGATTGAAGTAGCAGAATCTACACAATCACTAGAAGAAGTGGTAGTAACGGGGTTAGCTACCTCGATAAAAAGAAGTAATGCAGCAAATGCAGTAGCATCGATTTCAGCTGAGGATCTAGCAGGGCAAACGCCTCCGCAAACTCTTGATGGAGCTTTGGCAGGAAAATTTGCGGGTGCTTTGATAACTAAAAGTTCTGGTGCTCCTGGAGGAGGTATAGCAGTTAAACTAAGAGGGGTTACTTCTATTAATGGTAATTCTCAACCGTTATACATTATTGATGGAGTATATGTAAATAATAATAGTATTGCTTCTGCTGGTTTGAATGCAGTATCCAAAGCAGCTAGTGGAGGTAATGCATCCAACCAAGATAACCCTTCAAATAGGATAGCAGATATTAACCCAGATGATATAGAAAATGTAGAAATCCTTAAAGGAGCTTCTGCAGCTGCAATCTATGGGGCTAGAGCAGCGGCTGGAGTAGTTATTATAACTACTAAAAAGGGTAAACAGGGAAAAACTAAAGTCTCCTTTTCTCAGGATATAGGATTTAATACAATTATTAGGTTCAGAGGTCAAAGAAATTTTACTGAAACCACAGCTGAAGCCACAGGTGCTGGTAATGGAGCTTTATTTATAGCAGCTCGTAATAGCGGTACACTTGTAGACTATGAAGAAGAAATTTATGGAGAAGAAGGATTTATTTCTAATACAAGTGTAAATGTTTCAGGAGGTTCTGAAAATACTCAATATTATGCAGCGTTTTCTAATAATGAAGAGGATGGAATTGTTAAAAATACGGGTTATGACAGAAAATCGATACGCCTAAATATTAATCATAATTTTTTTGATGATAGAGCAAAGCTTTCTTTATCAAGTAATTATATAAATTCTCAATCAGATCGTGGATTCTTTAATAATGATAATACCACAACCACAATAGGACAATCGGCTACTTTTACTTTGCCTTGGACTCAATTATTTCCTAATGAGTTAGGAATTTATCCTGATAACCCAAATGCAGCTTCAAATCCATTACAAACTAGAGATTTGATAACTAATAGAGAGGATATTAATAGGTTTATAGTGGGAGGAACACTGGATCTTAAAATATATGAAGCAGAAAAATCGAATTTGAAACTAGTATTAAGTGGAGGAGTTGATTATTATGAACTGGTAACTACTGCTGTTTTTCCAAAATTGCTACAGTTCCAAAAACTATCAAATGGTGGGGTTAATGGATTATCAGCATTGGGAACTACAGAAAATAAAGATGCTAATTATTCCGCGTTTTTAGTACATAATTATACTACTGATAATAACCTTAATTTTAGAACTCAAGGAGGGCTTACCAAACAAACTTTTTACAGAAATACTGTGCGAAATATTGCTACAGACTTAATTGGTTTTGAGACAAATTTGGATCAAGGAGCAAATATTAGTGTAGCTCAGTTTAAGCAAGAACAGGAAGATCAAGGGTTTTTTGTGCAGGAAGAATTAAATTATCAAGATAAAATTATCGCTACCATAGGTATTAGAGGTGATAAATCTAGTAATAACGGAGATGCAAATGAATTGTTTTATTATCCAAAGGCTTCTGCAGCAGTAAATTTACATAGCTTTGATTTTTGGAAAATTCCTGTTATGAATAAATTTAAAATTAGAGCAGCCTATGGAGAAGCAGGAAACTTTGCTCCTAATGGGGCATTATTTACGACCTATACAAATACATTGATTGATGGTACGGCAGGTATCGTTGTTCCTGGTACTTTGGGAAATCCAGATATTTCTCCTGAACGACAGAAAGAATTAGAGATCGGATTCGATGCGAGTTTTTTGGATAGTAGAATCGGATTAGAGTTTTCATATTATAACAAATCTGTTGATGATTTGATTTTACGAGCAAACATAGAGCCTTCGTCAGGATTTACTTCTGAATTTTCTAATGCTGGTAATTTAGAAAACAGAGGAATTGAGATTGCTTTGAATGCAAATGTTATAGAGAATGATAATTTTAATTGGAACACGAATTTGATATTTTTTACCAATGAATCAGAAATCACCAAGTTAGAAGTAGATGCATTTAACCTGGGAGGATTTGGCGCAGGACTAGGTACTTTTAGAATTGAAGAAGGAAAAAGTGCTACTCAAATCGTTGGTAAGGATGCTAATGGTAATTTAGTGGTTCTTGGAGATGCAGCACCAGATTTTCAAATGACCTGGTCTAATAATTTGAGCTATAAAGATTTTACATTATCATTTTTATGGCATTGGAAACAAGGAGGTGATAATATTAATTTGACTAATCTATTAAGTGATTTTGGAGGGACAAGCCCCGATTTTGATGACATTGATTTAGATCCTTCTGGAGTAACACCAAATGGTCCCTTTAGAATTGGCGCTTTTGGTTCAGGAAATGCAACTCCATTTGTAGAAGATGCTTCCTATTTAAGACTAAGAGAGATAGGGTTATATTATTCATTACCTTCTAATATCTTAGAAAAAGCTTTTGGAGGGTATGTTTCTAATGTTAAATTTGGATTTTCAGGAAATAATATAGTCAATATCTTTGATTATAATAGTTATGACCCCGAAGTTTCTAATTTTGGTTCTAACGGTTTATCTACTGGAGTTGAAGTAACACCGTTTCCTTCTTCAAAAAGATACTTATTTCACTTAACAGTTGACTTTTAATAAAAAAAATATAAGAACATGAAAATAATAAAGATATTTTTAATAACTATTCTTTCCTCAGTCATGATGATATCTTGTGAGGTTGAGGACGGAAAAGATCTCAATGGCCCTAGTATAGAGTCAATATCCAGCGATTTATCACGAGGAGAACTTAGAGATGCTGTAATTGGTGTACTATCGGATATGCGTATTCAATTGGGAGCACAAACAGATGGTCAATCTGTTGCTGGAAGAGAATATTGGCGCGTAGCAAGTTCTGACCCTAGGTGGACAGCAGATTTATTGACTGGAATTTTGGATGATAATACATTTTATACGACTAATCCTTACGCAGCTAGATATGCAACAATAAAAGATATTAACTTATTACTTGAAGGATTAGAGAATACGACAGAAACGTTTTCTACAGAGGAGATTGCAGGTATACGTGGTTTTGCGAATACGATAAAAGCACATGAATTGCTCATGGTGTTAAATCAACAGTTTGAGAATGGGATACGAGTGGACGTAGCCGATCCCAAAAACTTAGGACCTTTCATAAGTAAAGATGATTCTTTGACAGCTATTTTTAATTTGCTAGCAAGTGCAGCAACCGATTTATCTAATGCGGGGAGTGAGTTTGCTTTTCCGTTAACATCAGGTTTTTCTTCATTTTCGACTCCTGCAAGTTTTTTAGAATTTAATAATGCTTTGGCAGCAAGAGTTGAAGCTTATCGTGGGAACTATACATCGGTATTGACACTTCTTGGAAATTCTTTTATGAATATGGCAGGAGATCTTTCAACAGGAATATATTTTACATTTTCACTAGATGGAGCAGATATTGCCAATCCGTTGTTTTTTGCACTAAATGCAACATCTAATGTGAGACTAGTACATCCATCATTTATAGCAGATGCCGAAGCAGGAGATACTCGAGTGGGTAAAGCAGTTCTTAGGAGTAATCCTGTCACTGTAGCTGGACCGGATGGGGTTCCTAATTCAGGGGATGATTTAGAGGGAACTCATGATGTTTTTATATATAGTAGTAATGTTACTTCTGTACCAATCATCAGAAATGAAGAATTGATTTTACTTTCTGCAGAGGCGAATCATATCACTAACCCAACTGCAGCAGTAGCTGCAATTGATGTAATTAGAACTGCTGCCGGATTACCTGCATATACTGGAGGTACAACACCAGATGAATTGGTAACCGAAATTTTAAAACAAAGGAGATATTCTTTATATGCTGAAGGAGGGCATCGATGGATTGACCTAAGAAGATTTAACAAATTGGATGAATTACCAATTGATAGACCAGGGGATGGGATTTTTAGACAATTTCCTACACCTGCGAATGAAAATAAATAACTGTAGTATTAATAGATTAAACGCCGCAAAAATTGCGGCGTTTTTTGCTGATAAGATCATATTTCTCCCTGATTGGGGTCAAAATCATCATCCAATTCTTGTTCAGTACTAGTTTTG
>CAKMZM010000083.1 GCA_929200365.1 uncultured Flavobacteriaceae bacterium
TATCAATAACTGTAACTGTTTGAGTACACGTCACTGTATTACCAGCCCCATCAGTTACTGTCCAGATAACTGTTGTATCTCCTAACGGGAAAATCGATGGAGCATCATTATTTACAGTACCTACAGTACAATTATCCGAAGTCGTTGGACTGTCCAAAACAACTCCACTAGCTGTACATAATCCTGTGTCTACATTAACAGTTACGGCAGATGGACAAGTAATTATTGGATCAATAGTATCAATAACTGTAACTGTTTGAGTACATGTAGCTGTATTACCAGCCCCATCAGTTACTGTCCAGGTAACTATAGTATCCCCTAAGGAAAAAGTTCCAGGAGCATCATTAGCAGTAGTAGCCACTGCACAATTATCTGAAACTGTTGGGGTAATTAAAGTAACCCCACTAGCTGTACATAATCCTGTGTCTGTACTAACAGTTATATTCGATGGACAAGTAATTATTGGATCAATGTTATCAATAACTGTAACTGTTTGAGTACAAGTCACTGTATTACCAGCCCCATCAGTTACTGTCCAGATAACTGTCGTATCTCCTAAAGGGAAAATAGATGGAGCATCATTAATTACACTATCTACAGTACAATTATCTGAAGTCGTTGGTGTGTCTAAAGTAACACTACTGGCAGTACATAGACCAGCGTCAACATTAACATTCACGGTTGCTGGACAACTGATTGTTGGATTAGTAATATCTTCAACAGTAAGGGTTACAGTAATTGAAGTTTCAGGAGTACACACATATGTTGAGCTTGAAACAATAACTCGAAATTGATTACCATTATTTGCAACAACTGCATCGGTAATTGTTAGTGTAGCAGTAGTTGTGGTGCTATAAATTCCTGTATCTGTTAGATCATCCCAGGTACTACCATTAAACAATTGCCACTGATACGTATCTGCATTAGATGTCGCGACAGTGAAGGTAGTATTTGCGTCTGGACATATGGCCGAATCTGATGGTTGTGTCGTAATTGACGGGGCAACTCCTGCTGTGGTTACATTAGCATTAGTACCTGTATATCCATCGGTTCCCGAGGTGACTACTCCATTTCCGTCTACTGTAAGGCCAGCTCCAAAAGTACCGCTACCCAGATATCCATTATTATCACCATCGGTAAACCCAGCTTCAATAACATCATTACACCCATCGGCATCACTATCTAATTCTAAAAAATTATAATTATTATCTGTATCACTATCAGCAACTATATAGTTTATGGTTCCGCTACTTTCACTTCCAGATGCCTGAACTGCATCTGGTACTCCATCTGCACTTAAATCGCCAGATACAACACCGTTTACATGCGTTTGATCATGACCTGCTTCTACAGCATCATAAATCCCATCATTATCGCTATCTAAATCCAAACGATCCACAATGTTATCACCATCTGTATCTCTGTCAAAACATAACACAAAAGAATTTGCCTTAAAAGCTAACCAGGAATCAAAAAGATTATCTCCATTATCTGCTACTCCAATCTTGATTGTATTATTTCCTGCATTTAACACTGCAGAAAAAGTTATTGTAGCAGTGAAACCATCTGCTTCAATATTAACAACTGTAGGTACTGTTTCATTATCTATATATGATCCGCTGTCTGCGGTATTATTTACAGTATCTATACTTAATTGCGTACCAGAAGGTGTTAATGCTAAATTGGTTCCGTTTATAAATATTTTAGGGGCGTCGTTTAATCCAGAATTCACATAGTCATTATATTCTTCTGAAGCAAAAACAAACTGACCCGAGATCACTGTTTCTGCTGGAATATTAACTACTATTTCGAGACTGGCAACATCAAACTCTTTACTACCTCCACCAAAATCGGCATCTTTTCCTCCTCCTGCAGCACCTGTACCGTTAATTCCATCACCTAATGCACTAGGAGTTGAGAACTGATTAGATAAATTATCATCTAACTCGAGAACATTACCCGAAGAAAAAATAATTCCTCGATCAAATCCAAGGAATGCATTTAACGCTCCTCCACTACTTGTTATTTGATCACCATCATTGAATGTTCCTATTTGTGTCACAGCTCCACTACCTTCATTAACAGTAGCTGATACCAAAGTAAGATCAGAATTAGGGGCAAATAATAAATTTGACAGAGTAGTGGCATTATTTTCTGCTGTGATCTCAAAAGTAGTATTTGCATCGTCTAGCAATTCTACTCCAAATGATCCTCCTCCCAAATCACATTCATCTCTATCCAGAATTCCATCATTATCATCATCCAAATCTATAGAATCCATTATACCATCTCCATCAGAGTTTATTGTTAAAAGTGCGGGTCCGGCAGGATCTATAATCTGTCCGTCAGACACTGTATCATCACCAAATACTCCGTCTGTAAGATTATAAGAAGCTGTAGCAATTGTTCTTGCTCCTATGGTTGTTGTATTTAGTGTAGTAGTAAAATCCTGATAAATATCTGATGTTCCTCCTGGAGTAGTCGGTCCATATTTACGATAGGTAAATCCAGCTAAAGAATTAGTGATATGCCAATAGTAAGTAACGGTTACATTGTCTCCTGGAGTTATACAGTCTAAAGTAAAATCTACTAATCCATAAGGATAATGATATGTCGCATCATTAGCTGCCAACTCTGATTCTAATACAGTGCTGATACTTGAGATCTGAAAACAAATTCCTGTGGTTTCTATTGTTACGTATCCTGTACCATCTGCTATGGGTATAGTAGCTACATTTCCTTGCAAAGAATCTAATATTCCATCTCCATTTCCATCGCCTCCATTAGGTCCTGCATCTTCTACGGTTCCCGTAACTCCATCACCATCTTCACAACCTGTAGTTACAGCATTATTGATTACGGCTGCTACTGCTCCTGTATTATATGCTGCTGCAACTACTAATCCATTAGAATCAACAGTATTTGCAGCTACAGTAAGTGGTTCTGTAGCAGCATTCCATGGATTATATACACCCCCATCGGCACCATCGGCATTCCAATTATTATAAGCTTCATTTGCATCACTACAACCATCTATATCACTATCCAGAGACAAAAAATTAGGATTTCCAGCATCTGTATTTGCAATAGTATAATTAAGTATTCCAGATTCTGCCGTGGTTTCAATGGCATCATAAATTCCATTATTTCCCGATCCTGTATCGGCTCCATTAATTCTTCCGTTACTGGTAGCAAACCCATGACTGGCTTCTATGGCATCATAAATTCCATCATTATCACTATCTAGGTCATAAAAATCTGGTACTCCATCCCTATCAGTATCAAAAATAATTTCAATTGTCTCATCTACATTTCCTATTCCTCCATCGGCATCATTATCATCAAGATATGCAAAGATATTATCTGCATCATTATCAGCATACGGATCAGATGGGGATTCGTCTATATTAGGAATTCCGTCATTATCTACATCCAAATCCCATGGATCAAGTACAAGATCGCCATCCAGATCAAAAACAGAACTTGCGGTAGGACAAGAAAACCCATCGTTACTAGTAGTTACTGCCGTATTATTTAAAAGTGTTGCAGAGGGTGAAGCTGTAGTATAATCATTAATCAAATACATCCCTCCATTATTATAAGATACATACAGACGATCTTCTGCATCAGTAAATGCTGCTCCAAAATTGGTTGCTGTAGGAGTTCCCAAGCCTCCTATTTTTTCTTTTTCTTCTGTTGTAACATTCCAGATAATTAATTCTCCAGCATTATTGACTCCATATAATTTTCCGTTGATAAAAACAACATCATTAACTTTCTCAACAGGTACAGAACCTCCGCCTACTGCTGTAAAACTAACAGTCACTACATTTGGTGATCCTGCTACTGGAAGTGTTGACAGATTTTCAATTTTGTCATAATGATTACCTCTATTGATCCATAAATTATCATTATCATCTACATCACCAGATATACCACCAGGACCCATATTGGCTAATGGTCCAAGATCCTGAAATGCTCCATCTGCTCCTATTCTAAGTAAATGGTTCTGGATTGGACTAGCATTACCTCCTTTACCAATAGCATATACATAGTTATCTATTATGTTGTATCCTGCTGCGTTATATAATTGAGTAATCGCAATAGGATCAGAATACTCTCCTGTTATTGGATTATAGGATTTTAATTCTCCTGATATGATCTGAAAAAAATTTTGAGGACAGTTAAATGGAATAAGTGAACATGATGCAGATACTACTGCATTATTAAGGTAATCTGCATTAGGAGGTGTATATCCATCTACACCACTAATTACGACTCCATTCTCATTAACAATTACTGCAAAAGGCCCTAAAATTCCATCACTACTATCATCTGTAAAGCCAGCTTCTAGTACATCGCTACAAGTATCCCCATCACTATCTATAGACTGAAAATTAGAATTTCCTAATCCATCAGTATTGGTTATTGTATAATTAAGTATCCCTGATTCTGCTATGGTTTCTACACCATCAAAAAGCCCATTAGCTCCTGATCCTGTGTTCTGACCTATAATTCTACCATTGGTATTTGCCAAACCATGGCCTGCTTCAACTGCATCATAAATGCCATCATTATCACTATCCAGATCATAAAAATCTGGAATTCCATCCCTATCGGTATCAAAATCTGCTTCTACAGTTTCATCGGCATTGCCTATAGCTATATCTGTATCATCATCATCTACGTATGCAAAAACCATATCTAAATCCAAATCTGCAAAAGGATTTGATGGTGATTCATCCAAATTGGTAAGACCGTCACCATCTATATCTAAATCTAAAGGATCTAGGTTATCATCATCGTCCTGATCTATTGCTGATGGTGCATTGGCGCATGAAAAACCATCATTTCTAGTTGCTGTATCTGTTGTATATGCTATAAACTGGGCTGTTGCAGGATCAACGGTATAATCAATTATATATAATCCTCCTTCATTAAATGAAAGATACAATCTATCATCAGAATCTGTATAACCAGCTCCATATAGAGAACCTGTTACAGGAAGACCCGTAATCGAAATGATCGATCTGTTTATCCCAACAATATCCCATATATATAATTGTGATCCATCACTTGTTCCATAAAATGCACCATTGATAAAAACAATATCTGCTGCGTTCATAGTTCCAGGAGCTATTGCTCCAAAAAACGAGTTATTCAAAAAAACAGTTGTTATAGTACGTGATGGATCGGGAGTTAGTGTATTAACGTCATCTACCCGTCTTAGATGTGCTCCGCTTCGTAAATATAAGCGACCTGAAGTATCAAAATCAGCTGCTATATAGGATGTTCCTCCTGGTGCTGTATTATCTAGTACTCCAAGATCTTCTATATCTCCATTGTTTCCAATTCTTATCAAATGATTAGAGTTGGTAGTACCTACTTCGAAAACAGCATATATATAATTATCAATCGGGTTATACCCTCCTGCATTATAATCTTCTAATGAGTTTAAAGCAATTCCATACGTTCCATCGGCTGCATTATATGCTCTTAGTTCTCCTTCAATTACTTGATAAAAAGTACTTGGGCAATTAAAAGTAGGTAAAGAAGATTGACTTAATCCTAAAAAATTTATTCCAAAAATCGATAAAAATGTAATTATAAAATATTTTATACCTCTTTCTAGAGAACCGATTTCTGAAATTTTTATCTTATCACTTGACTGAATTAAAAAATGAAACCTCATATTGGTTTAATTTTGATATTAAATTAATCGTTATTCATAGCACTGAAATTGATGGCTCGCCAAAGTTTCACAATTTCAGGATTGTCTTTTTATTATTCTATGTCCTTCTTTATTTTATTACTATTGTTTGTATATACTGTTCAAATAAAAAAGTTTTTCTTTCTACACAATACATTTCAAAATATTACTTATCAATGTGCTTGAAATCATTCATAGTGTATTAAAATAGAACTCATATATTGCTTAGGACAGAATCAAATGACAAAACATTGCCATTCTATTTTTATGAAGTAGATAATAATAGTGTTATCTATAAGCAATTTATTTCTTTTTAAGTTCACTAATCATAATATTTACGGGCAAATAAATATCATAATGCATAACAACATTGTTATAATTCGGTCATGAATATCGCTATCAAAAAATAACGAATTTGAGACATAAAGGGGTGAGAAATAAAATGTCTAGCGTAATTTTTTCTATAAGCAATATCTATTTTAAATAATGTGTTTACCTTATGTTTTTATTAACATTATAAATGTATACATAAAACTTTGATTATAAGTGTTTTAAAACACCAAAATAATTACGGTTTTACTACAAAAAACTAGTTAAAACCATTGATTTAAACGACAAAATGCAATAATTCAGAAAAAATCTTACGAAGATATAGCGCTATTTCATGAAAATAAATCGCATATATATTTACAGTTTTTTGATTAACTCAAATTCTATTGCTGTAATTTATTGAAAAAATACTAGACTGAATCCCTTAATCAATTCTAGTGCTAAGTCAGTTGCGCTATGAAAAAGTCAAAACTAGGATAAATAAGGAAAATTTGCGGTAGAAAATAAAAATTTGAATGAGTTCAATTTTAGTACATGACAAAAATTAACTGTGAATAATAATACGCCTAATAATTTTATGGTTTATCAAGACCTCACAGGTCTTAGAGACCTGTGAGGTCTGTAAAATAACAATTTAATAATGTACTAATAATCAATTACTTAAATTTTATCCTGATTTTTTGTCATGTACTTAGGAGTTCAATACAAAAAAGTTGTATTATCTTAGTTATGCACTTGCAATTGTTTTTTAAGGAAGTATAATACCAAATGAACTATAAAACAAAAAGAGCAAGACTTGGTTCAAGTAAAATATGCTTAACTTAATATCTCAACAATACAAAGAAGGTTACTAAATAAACAACCTACTTTATATCAATATTTTAACACCCTATCTCATACAATTTAGACATAATAAAAACTACATCTTGATTAATCGTTTATGAATTATAGTATCACCTATCCTTATTTTTATGAAATATTGCCCTACAGAGAAATCCTGAGTAGGTACTTTAATTCTTTCTTGATGTGTGTATGATTTTAATAATATTGATTGTCCTAAATTATTAAATATTTCTACTTCTGCATTTTGATCTCTATTTTCCTTTGAAGTAATGTATATGGTATTTCTAAATGGATTAGGATATATCGAAAACATACCATCTTTAGTTATCATTTCTTCTTTTTGTACCTCGGATTGTTCTTCTGTGTGTGCCTTATTAACTATTGGTGTAGTAGTTATCGAAGTGGCAGGAGTACTACATGCATTGATCACCACATCATCTATGTATACCCAATCCTGATTTCCTGAAGCATCGGCTCTAAATCGAATTTGAGTAATCGATGTAAAAGGACCTGGTATTATTACCTGATCATTATAGCGTTGGTCATTTACAAATTCATCAGACTGATTCCATTCTTCAACAGTAGTAAAACTGATTCCTCCATCTGTTGACATCTGAAGCCAGAAATCTTCATTGTTATTATCCATACTTCTACAATAGTATGAGAAATTGATAGTTAACTCTTCATAGCTTGTCATATCAAAATTAGAAGTAGTCATTACCGATGTAGTAGTATTGTCTTGCAATCGTATACAATATGTTCCCGAATTTGCATACGCTGCATCATTAGAGTTTCTTCTTGCATCAGCCCCACCATCTAACCATACTCCCCATCCAGATTCAAAATCTTCTGAGTCAATAACTGAATATACACATTCTGTTGGGTTAGGATCTGGGAGACATCCTGATGTAATGACTTGTGCCGCAGAAAGAGCAAAATCATAAACAATGACTGCGTCTATTTTTCCTGTATAAAAGTTATCTGTAGTTTCTCCAAAACTATCTTTTTTCTGTACACCTCCAATTCCTCCTGATCCAATATGTGTAGGAACAGAACCTGGTGCTGCACTGCTGAAAGCAGCAGAAACACCATCAATATATAGGCTATGACTGGTATTTCCTCCATTATACACCATTGCAACATGATGCCAATCTCCATCATTTGGAAAAGCTACGCTATGACTATCAGAAACAGTAGCACTATTCCTTACTATAGATTCCAGATTTGATCCATTTAATCTCAATACAACTCCACTAATCCCTCCTCCTTCTTCAAAAAGATTCTGTATACCAGACAAGGCATTTGGTTTTATCCACATGGCAATACTTCTTTGTGACATTGGTGTTATCAAAAATGGATCAGGGTTTTGGCTATACTGTATTTTGGTTGCTCCATCAAATACAAAGGATCTATCTCCTTCTTTAAAATCTATAGTATCATAGATTAACGTTCCTACAGTAGAAATTGAATCGTTATTATTTACAGATGCATCATTTACATCTACTCCCACATCAAAATTCCAAAGTGCTAAATATGTATCAGGTTCAATACAACTAATAGTTGGCGGATTGATCTGGATAATTTCTGGTAACGGAACCGTAAGCCCACTACTTCTATATGTAGGTAACGGAGCAGATATATTAATCAGATAGTTACGAAGATCGGTGCTTAAATCATTTGCAATAGTTAAAATTGCATTATCAGGGCTTCCTGATAATAAGTTAGTGGTTTCGCCAATATCGGTTATGAGGTTATACATTTCATAAGAAGTTGTTTCAAAATTATGAATCAATTTGTAATCTCCTTTACGTATAATCGATACAGGTCTTTGATCACGTTTAGAATCAATTAAGTATCCTGGGAAATGCCAGTAGATTGCATCTCTATTTAGGTTAGGATTCGTACCAGTTAACATAGACCATTGGCTTACACCATCGATATCATATCCAGATGGTAATGTTCCTCCTGCTGCTTCTACAAGTGTTGGGTACAGGTCAAAGGCTATAATAGGAGTATCATTAACTGTTCCTGTATTTGCCAATAAACCTTCTGACCATGCTATAGTAATTGATCTTACTCCACCTTCATAATGCTCGCCTTTCATTCCTCGTAAAGGACCGTTATCATCTGTTCCGATTGCGCCACCATTATCAGAAATAAAATACACTAATGTATTTTCTGATAACATATGACCAGGATTTCTTGGATCTGCCGTTGTTTTTAGGTAATCGATAAGTCTTCCTATTGTTTGATCCATTCCTTCTGCAATAGCAGCTTGGCTAACACTCGTATGCCCCATTTGGCTTGGGTTTGTGTTATTCTTAGCTACATATTTGGCATATAAGTCAGGTCTTGCATTTGCTTGTCCCCAAGGGCCATGTATTGCATAATTACTAAAATGCATAAAAAATGGAGAAGCATTATTTGTATTCATAAAATCAATCGCAGCATCTGCCATCGCATCGGTTACGTGTTTTGCTGTTCCTTCAAGAGAATTATCGCCTGCTAATGCCATAGATTCACTTAACGTATAAGGATCGGCATATGGATCCAGTTCTGGACCTATTCTGCTATGAAAAGTCCAAACACTACCTGATTGCGAAGCAAAATAACTTCCTGGAGCACCATCAGAACCTCCCCCATAATTAAAATCAAATCCTTGATCGGTAGGTGCATTACTCATACTTCCTCCAGAATGATATTTTCCGAAATGAGCTGTTGTATATCCACTTGCCTTTATAGTTTCGGCTATCGTAATTGCACTGGCAGGAATTTCATCTTCTCCATTAGAGAGCCCCTGATCAGGTCCAATAAGTAAAGTAGAATTTCCTCCTCTATTTAAACCATTTACTGCAAATACATTGTTGTCTGGTCTTGATGCATATTGCCCACTTAAAATTGCCGCTCTGGTTGGTGCACAATTTGCTCCGTTTACATAAGCCTGTGGAAATGCAATACCTTGATTAGCCAGTGTTTCTAAAGCTGGTGTCTCATAAAAATCACTGGGATTATTAAGGTTAGTTTCTCCTGTACTTACTTGCGACCACCCCATATCATCAGCAATGATAACCACAATATTTGGAGATTGAGAATAGATTGAACTACTAGCGCCAATATAGAGTAGTAGTAAAAATTTGGTTATTGTTTTCATAGATTATTTAGTTTAAAATATACAATCGCTATGATTGATTTTATTAATTATTTTATGTGCTCATTTTATTAATTAAAATTCGTTAGCTTAAATACTTCGATTACAGATAGAAATTGATCGAGAGTAACATTCTAATTTAATAAGTTATACGATCTAGTATATAGTAGTATTAGATGAAACATTTGAGGTTTTTATACTAACGTATTGTTATGCTAATCTTTAGGAGTATTCTCAACTTAGAAACGAAAATCATTTTTTGGGTATGAGAAATTTTTAACTAAAAAAACAATGCACGTGTTACATTTTTTTTAGTACATGACAAAAATTAACTGTGAATAGTAGTACGCCTAATAATTTTATGGTTTATCAAGACCTCACAGGTCCTAGAGATAATATAGATATTATACAAAAGGTAAAAAGACGACATAAAAAGTATTTGCATCATCTTTATCAAGATAAAAGTGAATGTATCCATAAGTAGCATAATTTAAATTGAAAACTATAGAGCTTGTTTAAACACGCTCTAATAATTATAGTTTATTGACCTATACATGAGATTGGGTACATGAATAGTATTATTTACATTATGACAATTATGCTTGATACTAGTATGATGTAGTTTTCTAAAAAAGACATATCGATTATTTTGAGGTAGATTAATAATGTCTTCAATAGTTTAGCAATCGAATATCAAAATTTTTATTAAGTTATATTTAACATTATAAATGTATATATAAAACTTTAATTATTAGCATTAAAAACACTCAAAATAACTAATGGAAAACCATATACTTTTTATTTATATGCATGAATACTAGTAAAATACAAATATCAGGCATTGGTATTCATAAAACTTTTCTTCATATTAAGATTCTTCTTTTCTTTTTGTGACTAAACAAAAAAACTGCCTTTTCAGACAGTTATTTATGGGTGCGCTTATAACATTATTAGATTTCACAAATCTTACCTACTTGTAAGACTCAATTCTCATATATGGCTTATATAAATCCTCTTTTTCGAGCTTCTTCTAGTAACATTTGATCATCGGCTTTGGCAATAGAAAACATCTCTTTGATCTGATTCTTTCTTTTCTCGATTGCACTTAGCGATAAACTTACATAATTAGGTAAATTCTTTGTTTTAACACCACGAGATAAATGATATAAAATTTTTAGGTTTTTCTCATCTAAAGAGAATTTATTAGTCATCATTTTTCTAAAATGATCATTTACTGTAGCACTATAATACGCTTTACCTTTTAAAATATTATTAAATGCCAGTAACAATTCGCTAGAAGTAAGATCACTTTTGATCAAAAATCCTGCTGGATTAATATTCTTTAATATATTATGTATTCTGTGATCTTCTCTATGCATTGTTAATATAATAACTTTAGATTTTGGCAATAATTCTTTTGCATGTTTTGCCAAATCTTCACCAGAGGTAATTGAACCATCAGAAGATGGCGGTAATTTAATATCTACAAAAAGCATGTCGTAAGGAACTGTTTCTGAAGACTTTATAATATAAGCGTATGCATCATCGCAATTAGAAGCGATATCAATCTTAATTTGATATTCTTTTTGATTTTCTCCTAATAGGGTATTCTTATACCCTTCGATAATCATAGGATGATCATCAATCATAAGAACTTTTAGCTTTTTCTTCATCTTAATAATTTATTGTTTTAGGTTTTAATATTGCGCCCTCTATCATTTAAAACTTAATACTAAGCAAAATATTATGAGTGCACTATGAGTATACTTCTTTAACTTTGGTTTCTATCGGTACATGTACTAATACAGTTGTCCCCGAACCTTCACTACTTACAAATTGAACTTCTCCTTTCATTTGGTTAACTCTTGATGTAATGTTTTTTAAACCAATTCCTTTTTTAACCTTACTGGCTATAAATCCTATTCCATCATCTAAAATAGTAAGATTTATGGTATCTTCGACATAATCGAAATTAATTTTTATATGATCTGCATGGGCATGCTTAAAGATATTTTGCATAGACTCCTGTAAAATCCTAAAAAAATTTACCTTTTTCTGATCGTCTATGCTCTCCCAATCGATATCCTCATCATTATTAAACTCAAATGCTATTTTATGCACCTCACATAAATCTTTGATCAGGTTTTCTACAGCATCAATATAGGCCACATCAGACGGTAAAGTCTCTGCACCCAGATCATGAGAAATCAGTCGTATTTCTTTTTCTATGGCTTTAAGCTCATCTATATATTTATTTCTGGCTTCTGTAAAACCATCGTTGGCACGCTGGTTAATCCCATCGAGACTTAGTCGCACCCCAAACAATCGCCCCAGTACCCCATCGTGCAACTCCTCAGACATACGTTGTTGCTCCATATGCCTGCCTTCTTCTAGTTTGACCTGCTGATTAAGCAACAATCGATAAATCTCTTCATTAGACTCTTGCTGGGTTTGGGAAAACAACAGTTCTTTATTACTTTGTTGCTGCCTGAATATGATATATCCCAACAAAAATAATGCCGTTAACCCCAAAATCGCAATGATCAGGATTTGGTTTTCTTTGCTGATTTGCTGGTTTTCCTCTACAATCTCATCGGTTTCAAAACGAATACGGGCAAATTTATCTCTAAACAAACGTTCTTCTTTAATCAAACTATCATTCAACACTATATATTTATTAGCATATTGTAACCCTTCTTCACTATCTGATACTGTAGATAATAATTGATAAGCTGATAATAATTCTATATTATTTTGTAATTCCAAAGATAAATCACTAGATTTTTTTGCATACATTTTAGCAATACTATCCTTACCTATTGATTGATAATATTCTGCTAGGTGCAAAGTATTCGTTACAATACCAAACTTATCATTTACACTATCTCGCATTTTAAGGGCTTTATAAAAAAGCTCTGGAATATTAGCTGTATCCTTAGATAAAAAATTCACATAACCCAAATTATCTATTAACCTAGCGTGTCTCTTGGGTCTTTTTCTTAAAAAATCAGTATACGACAAAGCTTTATGATAATACTCTTTTGCTTTATCATATTTTTGTTGTGATTTATAAACTGTACCAATATTGTTATAAGATATCAGTGTCTGTGATATTTCTCTGTTCGTGCCTTTAGTATACTCTATTGCTTTTAATTGATATTCCACCGATTCATCAAAACGTTCAGTCAATTTTGCAAGATTTCCTAAATTCGTATAGCACATAGGCATATATTGATCGATTTCTGCAAGCTCGAAACTCTCAATTGCCTTAATAGTTGTTGCTTCACTATTGCTATAATCTTTAGCTTTTCGTAATATAAGAGCTAAATCAATCAATACTTTACCACGATCATAAGCAATTTTTTTTCTACCTCTTGTGATCCCTAACTTAGCAAATATTTTTTCTGCTTCATAAAAATTATTATATGCAACATCCAATTTCGAAGATCTATAATAAATTCCCAAATACGCGTAGGATCTTGCTATGTATAATGAATCATTAATTTTATTAGATAATTTTAATGCCTTTTCATTCATTTTTTTGTAACTCTCGTAATCCTTTAACGCATAATAAGCGAATGATATCTCATGTATTTTTTCTATTTGAAAAGCACTGTCATTAAGTGTAGAACAAATACCATAAGCCTTTTCTATATTATCTTTTCTTTCATTAATTGAATTTTGCTTATCATTGGCTTCATTAATATGAGATTGTATCAAATTAAATTTCAATTCATTACTTTCAATATTTTGATTAGAATAATCACATCCAATAATGGCTAAAAAGGAAAAAAAAGCTATGATTTTAAAGAAAATCCTACACATCTACTAAAAATTTATATTTAAAAATAATCAATTTGAATACAACAAAAAAAAGTTCTAAATTAAAATTAGAACTTTTTTGTTATATACAGTAGATTTTTAATTATTAATTATATATCATCTGTTTTGGTTAGTTTAGACTTTTATTTCCTACCTTAGTTATGGCTTACCTTTGTTCCTTGCCACTATAAAGATCATCAACATTTTCTATTCCAACATTTTCATTTATAGTATTCACAGTTTTACAAACGATAAACATAAATAGTCAAAAATAATGTTATTATATTTATTAGTTATCGTTACCACCAGTATTTTGATTTCCAGGTTGTAATTCTTCATCTTCTTCTTCATATGCTGATCTTGCTCCAGGTTGTAATTCTTCATCTTCTTCTTCATATGCTGATCTT
>CAKMZM010000084.1 GCA_929200365.1 uncultured Flavobacteriaceae bacterium
ATATTAAGAACATAATTACAATTTACGGTCTCTGGCTATATAGTTTACTTTGATACGCTAAGAATTGTAACAAATCAAGCTCTTTGCCCGACTCGAAATATTCTGAATTTAAACCGTTTTTTTCAGCAAAGAAAATAAAATCATTGATTTGGTCTATTTCTATCGCCAAATAATCTCTAAAAAACTGATCATTATATAAATCCCTGATTTTAACATCAATATCGGGAGAGTGTTTTTTCTTTTCAGAGGTTTTCTTAGTATTATAAACTAACTTAAAGAGGGTAACAAAATTTAATCCATTAATCATTCTATCTTCTAAGAACACTTTATTTTCTAATGAAGATAACTCATCTGATCTAAAATCATAATCGGTATCATTAATTCTCGAAGATGTTTCTTCTGCTACATCTCCTATCCCGCTTTGACTAAAGCCTATTTTTTTTACATCTACAGATACATTACCCATTAAATCGTAAGGAGTTACCACTACTTCTTCAAGTTGATTTACAGATTCTGTAAGAAAAACATTTAACCTCTTAGTATTCATCACTCCTTTATCTACTAGTATAATAAAATGCTGATATTGCATTGCTACAACTTCAATTCTATCATTAATACCAGCACCTATTTTAAACCTTCCTTCTTTGGTTGTAATTGTACCTTTATTAGTACTTCGATTATAAACTACCACACCTTCTACATCGTCTCCGATAGGTGCACTAATTTTTCCATGAATCATAACTCTTGAAGTAATTTGAGCTATAGATGTACTAACTATAAAGCAAACAAAAAGAACAGATAATTTTATCTTCATAATAAACGAGGTTAATTTTATTTTTTAAGATACTACATTTTTTTATTTTCACAGAAGATTTCCAGATAAGAAAACGTTAAACTACTTTTATAAAAAAAATCTAATGACAAACTGTATTATTGCAAGCACATCTACACTTCACGGAAGTGAACCTCTGGCATATTTACAAGACATTTTAATTGACTTATACTCAGGCGTTGAAGAAATACTTTTTATACCTTATGCTCGTCCAGGTGGAATTTCTCATGACGAATATACGATAGGTATTAATACTATTTTTAAAAAAATAAATAAAAGAATAGTTAGCGTACATATGTTTCCTAATCCTATCGAAGCTATTAAAAATGCTAAAGGTATTTATACTGGTGGCGGAAATACCTTTCTTTTGGTAGATCAATTATATCGAAATGAAGTTATAGAACCTTTAAAAAAAGCTATCCTTTCGGGAGTGCCTTATCTGGGAACAAGTGCAGGAAGTAATATTTGTGGTCTTACTATGAAAACTACAAATGATATGCCCATTGTATACCCTCCAAACTTTGCAACATTGGGGATCGTACCATTTAATATTAATCCACATTATCTTGATCCCGATCCTAATTCTACACATAAAGGAGAAACCCGAGAAACTCGAATCAAAGAGTTTCATAATCTAAACCCACAACCTGTGGTAGGTTTACGAGAAGGAAGTTGGTTAAAAGTGTATAACAACAAAATAACTCTGGAAGGAAATTTAAGTGCTAGAATTTTTGAAAAAGACAAAGAGCCCTATGAAATAAAAACGGGTAGTTCATTATCTGGATTAAATTAAGAATCATATTGTGGATTACCAACAAATACTTAACAAGATAAGATCAGAACTCTCATCAATACACTATACTGGAAAAGTAGCCTCGTATATTCCCGAATTAGAAAAAATTAAACCTGATAAATTTGGAATGCATCTGTATTGTATTGATTCTGGTCATTATAATTTTGGTGATCATAATGAGCGATTTTCTATTCAAAGTATTTCAAAAGTCTTTGCATTAACTATGGCAATGTCATTATTAGATGATGAGTTATTTAAACGTGTGGATGTAGAGCCTTCTGGAGACCCTTTTAATTCTCTGGTACAATTAGAATATGAGAATGGAATACCCAGAAACCCATTCATTAATGCAGGTGCTCTTGTAATATCTGATGTTTTAATCTCTTTACTAAAAGAACCAAAGAAAGATTTTCTTAATTTCATACATAAAATTACGGGCAATACTGATATTGATATCAATCCCAAAGTTTTTACATCAGAAAAAACATATAGCTATCGTAATGCGGCTTTATTAAATCTGATGAAATCTTTTGGCAATATTAAAAATGATATTGAAACCGTACTTGATTTTTATATCTATCAATGTGCTATAGAAATGTCCTGCAAGGAGTTGTCTACTGCATTTATGATATACGCCAACGGCGGAAAACGATTATTCGACAATGAACTAATATTGTCGCCAGAAAAAGTTAAACGTATTAATGCAATAATGCAAACATGTGGTTTTTATGATGAAGCGGGTGAGTTTAGCTACAGAGTAGGTTTGCCAGGTAAAAGTGGTGTTGGTGGAGGGATTGCTGCTGTACACCCAGGGCAGTATGCCGTAGCGGTATGGAGTCCGCCATTGAATCCTAAGGGAAACTCTGAAATCGGAATGTATGCTTTGGAAAGATTGACCACTTTGACTGGGTTGTCTATTTTTTAGCCACTATAAAGCAACTTCCACCGAATGGTATTTTCTTTGAATTTTTAATCCTTTTAAGTTCCCAATTCCATATACTATCGAGTATACTGCTAAAAAAACCTCTATTAGAGCTATGTTCTCTTTTGTATTTATCTATTTTATTTGAATTTTTACTCAAACCTAGTCTACTAGGAATAGATCTAAACAAAAAAACTGGGAGAGGCAATATTGAAAAGATATATGTAGAAAACACAATTGTAAAACCACATTTAGTTATTATTTTTTCGAGTTGAGATAAAGAGTATCTTCGATAATGACCAGCTATATCATCTTCGTTCGACCATAAAAAATTAAAAGCTGGAACAGTTATATAAATATTTCCTTCTTCCTCTAAATATTCGTGTACATTTTTCAAAAATTTAACATCATCTTCAATATGTTCAATAACATCAAACATTCCAATCGATGCTAAACTAGATTTTTCAAATTGAGCATCTTCAAGTGTAGAACACACTATATTTTTAATATTTCGTTTTTTTGCATTTTTAGCTCCTTGCAAGCCTGGTTCTACAAGAACGACCTCGATATTGCTATCTTGCAATCCTTTTGCTACAAAACCATTTCCGCCGCCAATATCAAAAAACTTTTTTTGTGGGCTATATCTTTTAACAGCTGTAAGAATACTATTATTTCTATGGTTAAACCAAAAACTATTTTCCTCTATTTGAAAGCAATCAGAATTACCTTCTTCGGGATAAGAAATACTAGAATTAGTTTTAGAGTAATAAATACCATCTTCTGATTTTTCAATGTTTTTAGCAATTTGATTCAGGTCATTCATTTATTAGTATTCAATTTATTCATAATTAAAACAAAAACTAAACATCATATTATTCTCAAAACACATAGAACTCATTTAACAAAATTTCAATCTTGAGTTGACTGTTTTTTTGCCCAATTAAGGTTATTCTTAGCTAATTGAAAATCTGGATTTATTTCTAGAGCTTTTTCACAAGCTTTAATAGCTTCATCATGATTACCAATAGCATTATATGAAGAACATATATTATTATATGCCACTACATTATTCGGTTCTAATTCTAGCAATTCTGCACTAACTTTTATACACTTGTCGTACTCCATTAGTTTATAATAATTATAACTTAGACTGAGGTATTCTTTTGGAGTTAGTTTTCGGTTTTTTCTTCTATCAATGCCTGCATTAGAAATTCCAAGATTATTTATTGTTAATGTTGTTTTAGGCTTAATCAGCAACGATCTTTCACAAGCTATTTTAGCTTCATCATACATCAATAAATTATTATATGCAGAACATAAATTATTATATGCAATACTATTATTGGGATCCAATGATAGTACTTTTTTTGAAGCCTCTATACTTTTAAAAAAATCTTTCTTTTTATAGTAAAGTAAACTTAATTCTATATATCCCTGTACAGAAGGGCTTTTAATTACTTCTGTTTCGACTTTTAATAAATGTTTGTCGACTTGATACGTATTTTTAACAATATAACAAACTGGAATGCCATCTACTTTTATTTTGTGTACCGTGCTTTCAGGAGACCAGTTTACATCTATATTTTTTTTGTATCTAGCTTCTGTCAACATAATAATAGAATAATCCCAATTGGGAGAATCTCTTCTTTCCAATACATGCTCCAAGTTTGGGGTTTTATCTAAATAGTAAGCTAATTTTGATTGTTCTCCATAATACATTCTTATTCTTGCAGGAGAATTACTATCAAACTCTGGGGCTACATTATTTTTAAGCCAAGTTATTGCTGGTTTTATTCCAAACCCCCAGTAATCTATTTCATAATTTCCGTAGGCTCCTTTTACTCCTCCAATAACAGGGCTATAGTATGTAGATTGTAAAGGATGATTAACAATCATAAATCTTAATGGTTGCAACAGCAACATACCTAACATTATAAACACCGCCCACCTAATCTTTGTTTGGGTAATTAATTTAAACAGTTTAAAATATGCTAATACAGATAATACAATCATTGGAGGTACAACAAACAAAAACTGCCTAGAATTACTATAACTATTTACATCACCTATAATTATTAATAATAAAGGAAAAAACGTTGTAAATAATATAATAGAATATTGTAGTTTTTCTCCCTTAACTTGTTTAAAATAAAGCAATGGTATCAAAATCATTCCTATAATTATATGCAAGGGTGTCTGAATAATAAGTAAACTCTTAAAAGCATAGTACCATGGCATTTCAAAACTACCTCGCCACTCTCCTTCAAATAATTGTGTACTTACAAATTCATCAAATTCTTTAACCTTAAACAATACTTCTAATGGCACTAGTAAAGGGTTGGTTTGACCATAAGGCCAAAAAATACTTGCTGCTAAGTAAGAAAGCATACAAATAACTATAGTTTTGCCAGCAAGGAGTAAAGAATCTTTTATTTTGATTTTTTTAAACTTTGATTCATAGTTTTCAATAAACCACCAAACAAAAACGATTAACAAAACATATCCGATAAACATAAGACCGGCTACTCTTATATTAATAAGCAAAGAGATATTAAGTATTAAAAAAAATGATCTTTTTAGAGTAATAACAGGAAGTTCCTTTAACAACTTGACTGTATGAAATAACGAAAACATATAAAAAGCTGCAGCAGGAATATCTTTTGGATTATTCATAGAATGCCCAAATAATACAGGAGTTAGGGTCACAAATACAAGAGTTAATAATCCAACTTTCCAGCCTCCCAATTCTTTTCCTAGTAAACCACAAAATAGAAATAACAAAAATCCAAATATGGAATTAATCATATTATTAAATTCATACACCCCAAAAAAGGAAAAAAATTGGTATAAAAAATTAGAAACCAAATCAAAAAAACCTCCAAAACCATTCATCCCCCTTATCAAATGCATTTCACTATCTGATATATGCATATATTTTCCTTGGTCATCTATAGGGCTTAATGCAGCTGAATTATCTAAGCCCTTAAAATAATTCAATATACGTTTCCCATGATCATTATGGATTCTGGTATCCTCTGTGATACCGTAATCAAAACTTAAAAAATTCATCGTAAAGCATATCAAAACTGCAACTAGAATAAATCCATTACGATAAGTGACTTTTGGAGTAAAATTAAACTTCATAAAGATGATCTTTTTCTATAAAAATTTATGACCAGATTAATTATTCTATTTTGATCCTGCATATCCAATTCATAATACAGTGGTAATCGCAACAATCGATCTGCAAAAGTATCACAATTTTTAAGCGTTATTGATTTGTATTTATTAGCACAAAATGGGCTTTTATACAATGATAAATAATGAAAAACGGCATGTACACTATTATCTTTCAAAAACGAAATTAACTGACTTCGTTCTTCAATACTTTTACATACAATATAGAACAAATGACCATTTGAAGTAGCGTAATCTGGAATTTCAGGTAGTTTCAATACACCTTCCCCTTCGAGCTCTTTTAAACTTTCATAATAGTTATTCCACAAAATTTTCCTTCTGGACTGGATTTTTTGTAAATTTTCTAATTGAGCATATAAAAAAGCAGCAGTAACATCTGATGGTAAGAATGAAGATCCTACATCCACCCAGGAATATTTATCTGTTTCTCCTCTAAAAAAAGCAGAGCGATTAGTCCCTTTTTCCCAAATAATCTCTGCTCTCTTATCGAATCGTTCATCATTAATAACCAGCATCCCTCCTTCTCCTGAAATGATATTTTTGGTTTCATGAAAAGAAAATGTAGCCAAATGACCAATACTACCCAAAGGTTGATCTTTATAATACGAATCTATAGCTTGTGCAGCATCTTCAATAACAAATAAATTATTTTTATTAGCAACATCCATAACCAAGTCCATATCACAGGCTATTCCTGCATAATGCACTACAACAATAGCCTTTGTTTTTGAAGTAATTAATGCCTCTAATGATGTAGCATCTATATTTGGATTATTTTTATAACTATCTGCAAAAACAACCTTAGCTCCTCGTAAAACAAATGCATTTGCTGTAGATACAAATGTATATGATGGTATAATGACTTCATCTCCTGGTTCGATATCAACCAAAATTGCAGCCATTTCTAATGCATCTGTACAAGAAGAGGTTAACAAACAATTTCTAAAACCAATTATTTCTTTAAAAAAATCATGACACTTTTGGGTATAATATCCATTTCCAGAAATTTTACCTCGATTTACTGCATCTTTAATATAATACAACTCATCACCAGTCATATATGGCTTATTAAAAGGAATCAAAGGCATTTATTTTTTTATTAGGAAAACATAAATTAAATATTTTTTATCTAAAAACAATATATTCGAAATAATGTAGTTAACAAATATTTTTGAATCATATCGGCGTAAATTTCGCTTTATCGGGAAGTAAAAATTTCATAAATTTAATTTCTTCTGAAGTCCTTCTTTTGGTATATTTTCTTGACGACACAATGAAATAAGTATTCTCATCATTTCTCACTTCTTTTTCATATTGTACAATTTTTATCGAGCTATTTTTTAAGTTGGCAATCTCTAAATACTCTTTCATTTTTTTTGTTTTTTCAACCAGAGAAACTTCTTTAAATTGATTACCAATTTTATCGGTTAAATCTTTTGCTGGTGACCCTCCATAAATTCTATTATACCCCATATCCGATGTAACTACTGATCCAGCCAGAGCTAAAGATTTATTCTCTACCTTAATCGGAGATACGATACAATGCCCTACAAACCATACATCATCTCCTACTTCAAGTTTTTTTTCAGATTTAAAACGACACCCTTCTAAAGTATCTCCATACTTTATATGACTCCACAATTGAGATTGAGCACCAATACCGCAATTGTTCCCAATAGACACTCCCCCTATAGAATCAATTATAGTATACTGCCCAATCCATGCATTATGACCAATTGTACAAGGTTTATAACCATGTATATTAGTATCATGATGGATTTTTGAATAATCTCCTAAACTAAAGTCATCAATAATGATTTGAACGTTAGAACCTATATAACAGTTATCACCAATTACTATTTTACGAGCCATACCATTAAGCCCTCTGATTATGGCTGTTGATTCTATTACTGTATTAATTCCAATTTCAATATACTCAGCTTGAATATTTTTATATTTTTTCATTCTATGATTTCATCAATAATAAATGTAGGTCTTTTTTTTGTTGTATCAAATATTTTACCTATATATAGTCCAAGAATTCCGATAGAAAAAATTATAATTCCTGCCAAAAACCAAATAGATAATATTAGACTGGTATAACCCAAAACTGACACCCCATAAATAATATATTTATATAAATAAAAACAGCCAACCAAAAAAGAAAAAAGAGAGATCAACAACCCAAAACGAACAGTAAGAATCAGTGGCTTATTAGAAAATGTTAAAAATGTATTTATTGCAAGTTTAAATAATTTTGAAAAAGTATATGTTGATTTTCCAATTTCTCTTTTAGAATGATCTACATCTATTGCAGTTTTATTATAACCAACCCATTGAACCATAACTGGAAACACCCTAACAACATCACCCATTGCTAATATCGAACTAATAACTTTCTTATGATAGATACCAAAATTAGCAACTGATCTATCTTGTTTTGTTTCTGTAAAGTATGATAACAGTTTATAAAAAAATATGGACCACATTTTTTTAAACAAATGATCTTTTCGCTCTTTTCTTCTTGCTAAGACAATATCATACCCCTCCTTAGCTTTTGCATAAAGCTTTTCAATCTCTTCTGGTTGATCTTGCAAATCACAATCCATGACAACTATCCAATCTCCTTTAACCTTATGCAATCCAGCAGTTATAGCATAATGTTGTCCAAAATTTCGACTAAGCCTTATCCCAACTACTTTAGCATTTTTATTAGCGATATCTTTAATCGTTTCCCATGAATTATCAGGGCCACAATCTTCAATTAGAATAATCTCATAATTGTCAGTTATCTTACTTACTCCTTCTTCAATTCGTTTAACTAATAAAGGTATTATTTTCTCTGCCTTGTAAACAGGGCTAACTATAGACAACTTCATAATTCTGGCTTGTTAATATTTACGTATTGTCATACTTTTATAAGATAATAACTGAATTTAATATTCCTTTATGTTTACCCTTCTTTTAATTTTAGATAGTTATTTCTCTATTTAACTCAAATATAATACTATTAATTTTCTATCACTACATTCACAAATTCAGATTACAAAAATAAGAGCTTTGCTTTATTTTAACATATTAATAACAAAAAATTTACAATTCTTTAGTTTTTCAATTTTTAAAATATTTATTCCTCTAACAACAAAAAATAATATAAAACTGCTATATTTAGTCCTTTATTTCTTAATTTTTTATTAAAATTAAGACTATTAACACTAGTGTTAAGTCAAGTGTGTTGTGTTGGATAAGTCATAACTATTTTTATTTAAGACAATACAAAAAAGTTGCATAGCCGCAGCTAGGCAATTGTTTTTTTAAGAAGTATAAAGCAAAAAGAATAAGACTACTTGACTAGATACTAGAATAATTACACTATAACCCAATAGATATATGTTTAAAAATTTTACTTCAAAAAATTTTGAGTTCAAATCTTTAGTCATTATACTATTTGTTACTCTTCTGGTCTATCTAAATCATTTTGATAATCCATTTTTTTTTGATGACACACATACTATCTCTCATAATGAATCTATTAAAAGTTTAGATAACTGGACAAGTTTCTTTTCAAATGCCAATACCTTTAGCTCTCTTCCCGCAAATAGATCATATCGCCCTATAATTACATTAATGAATGCTATTGATTACAATATCGCGGGAGGTTTAAAATCAACTATTTTTCATTATCATATTTTCTTTTGGTACTTGATCTTAATTATTATGGTATTCATACTAATTAAACATATTTATAAAATATCATTAAACAAATCTCAATGGGTTGTAGTTTTTGCAACTGCGTGGTTTGCCCTTCATACAGCAAATGCAGAGACTATAAATTATATTTGCGCTCGTTCTGATTCTTTTTCTACTCTTTGTGTTGTGATATCACTACTTTTATATATAAACCCTATAGGAAAAAAATGGCATTTATATATATTAACCATGATTATAGGTATATGGACAAAACAAACAGGAATTATGTTCTTCCCTATACTTTTTGTGTATATCCTTCTATTTGAAGAATACTCTCTTATTGATGAATTTAAAACAAAAACAAAAAAGAAAGTTTTTAAAATTTTAAAAAAAATTGCCCCTACAGCAATTATCGGTATTTCTCTTTTTTTATTTAATCAATTTTATTTAACTCCAAAATCAACGGTATCTACTAATTATTTTGTTACAAAATTCGAGTATATCAGTACACAATGCTATGTAATCACTCATTATTTAGGTAATTTTATTCTTCCTGTAAAATTAAGTGCCGACCCTGATATTGCAATTATTAAACCCTGGTATGATATAAGAATTTTATTCGGAGTTATGATTATTTCTGGAATGGTATTTCTGATGATAAAAACTGCTCTAAAACAAAAACTAAGACCTATATCTTTTGGCATTGCTTGGTTTTTTATTGCTTTGTTACCTACAGCACTAAATCCTTTATTTCAAATAGCAAATGACCATAGAATGTTTTTTCCTTTTATTGGTCTTTTTATAGCAGTTCCTTGGGCAATAATACTTCGCATTGACAAGTACAAACTATTTGAAAAAAGAAATAATTATGCGTCACTTATTATTACTATATCAGCATTATTATTGTTAACTGCCCATGCATATGGAACCATTCAAAGAAATAAAGTATGGAATTCAAAAGAATCATTATGGCTAGATGTTATACAAAAAAGCCCGAAAAATGCAAGAGGTTTAATGAATTATGGGTTGAATCATATGCAAAAAGGGGAATACGATGCAGCCATAGAGTATTTTAATCGCGCATACAAATTAGAACCCAATTACTGCTTAATACATATAAATTTAGGAATTGCTTACAGCGGTAAAAACAATCATATTAAAGCAGAACAATATTTTAAATCTGCCTTAGCATTTAACATAACCTCTCCTGATCCTGAATATTTTTATGCTAGATATCTCGTTAATCAAAACAAATATACAGAAGCAGAGCATTACTTAAAACAAGCTATAAACAAAAGCCCAAATCATTCATATTCAATACAATTATTAAAATCCATTTCCAACAAAATAATAACACCTGAACAAGAGATTAAAATATTACAAGAAAAAATAAAAAAGAACCCCAAATCAGAACACTATATTGATTTAAGCTTAAAATATTATAAAAAAGGAGCATATACATTAGTAATCACAACTTGTAAAGAGTTACTAAAGATAGACCCCAACAATGTTGCAGCATATAACAATATTTGTTCTGCTTACAATCAAATGCAACAATGGAAACTTGGAGCCGAAGCCTGTAAAAAAGCTTTAGAAATTAATCCAAATTATCAATTAGCAAAAAACAATCTTAAGTGGGCAACAGATAATATCAACTAACTATCAGAATTTAAAAAAAAAATAAAATGCTAAATAACAAAACAATTGCTGTAGTAATTCCATGCTACAATGAAGGTACACAGATATCAATCGTTATTGATAGCATGCCTGATTTTGTGGATCGTATTATAGTAATTGATGATGTATCTAAAGATAATACTGTCGAGGTTGTTTTAGAATATCTAAAAAAAGATAATACCTCTCCTCTCAAACTTACCTCAAACCTAAAAAAAACTATTCCACCAACTATCTATAACCAGGCAGATAGAGAAGTGCATCAAAAAAACATAGAAGAAGTAAAAAAATTTACTCCCATTGAAATTGTGAATAAGAATCCTGATAAAGAAAAAATCATTCTTATAAAACATATGAAAAATGGAGGTGTTGGAGCTGCTGTCGCAACTGGATATAAATGGTGCAAAGATCATGATATTGATTGTACTGTAGTTATGAATGGTGATGGACAAATGGATCCCAATGAACTTGAATCTATATGTAATCCAGTAATAAATGAAGATATAGATTATGTAAAAGGAAATCGATTAATTCATAAAAGCGCCTGGGTTATTATTCCGAGAATTCGATTTTTTGGAAATTCAATTCTAAGTATACTTACAAAAATTGTCTCTGGGTACTGGGGAATATCAGATACTCAAAGTGGATATACAGCTATGTCAAATAATGCTTTAAACTCTATTCCATTATATAAAATCTATAAAAGATATGGAATGCCAAATGATGTATTGGTAAAACTCAATATAGCATTTTGTACGATAAGAGAAGTGAAAATAAAACCAGTATATGGAGTAGGTGAACAATCCAAGCTTAGCGTTATTAAAGTCACTTTTCCTATTTTATTCCTATTAATAAAATCTTTTTTCAAAAGATTAACTATAAAATATTTATACCGAAGTTTTCATCCGTTATTTCTATTATATTGGATTTCATTTATTATTGGAACCATCAATATGTATTTCCTTTATCATTTACTGGCAAATTTCTTCATCCCAGATGCGAAAACTCCAACTGATTTTCTTATAATTTTTATTTTCCTAACTATTTCAGGTTTTCAGTCTTTACTATTTGCAATGTGGATGGATATACAGGATAATGAAAGACTATCTAAATAACACCTTATTTTAACTCCTTTAATTGACGCAATTGAATTGGGGAAAGATAAAACCAAATAGCCCCAGGGATAAGAGATACAAGTTGTAATAGAAATATAATTAAGGATAGTGCTATAGCATCTTGTGAAGGAAGATTATATAACTGAAAAATTACAACTAGTGAAGTTTCACGCACCCCTATCCCTAAAATAGTAATTGGAAGTAATGTTAGCAGACCCAAAATGAAAGTTGCCAAAAATAAACCTAAGTGATTAATAGGTATATCCATACTCCAAGCCATATAATTGAAAACTCCATAAATCAATATCATACTAAGACAAGTAATGCCTATGGCTAATAAACTTCCTTTAATGCCAAGAGTATGAGAATTAAAAACTTTCCACCATGGTTTAATGTATTTTTTAATTTTATTTCGAAATACAAAAAGCACAAAAACCAACAATAGCAACATTATACACAATAGTATCGTAGACCAATAATCATCAAGAGGTTTTAAAATCTTAAAATTAAGTTGATAATAAAAAAGTGCAAGCAAACTAAAAAAAACTAAACAAAGTAAATCAAAAACGCGATCCATGATAAGGCTAGACCATCCAACTTTCATATTAGGTAATCGATCCTTAATATAGAATAACCTACCAAAATCTCCTAATTTTCCGGGAGTAATATTAGCGAGAAAAAGACCTATAAAAAAAATCTTAAATGCCTGATAGTTACATAATGATATTCCAAAAGAATTAGAAATAATTTTCCATCGAGAACTTTTCAGATAGAAAGCAATCCAATAAATAACAACCGCCGTCAATAAATGAATAACAGAAACTTTTTTTAAAGATTCTAAAGTCTCTTTCCATCCCACCTTATATATCAAAAGAGAAAATAGAATTACACCTAAAAATTTTATCCAAAAACTAAATTTTTTCAAAATATGATATCGATATGACACAAAATAGTAACAGAGAATCTTTCTAAAAATATAAAAATTCTTAAAACCATGTATTAAATAAAAAAGGTTTCATCTGTACAGATGAAACCTTAGAGCGGGAGACCAGGTTCGAACTGGCGACATTCAGCTTGGAAGGCTGACGCTCTACCAACTGAGCTACTCCCGCTTTTCATGGCGACAAATGTATAAGATTTATTCTAAAATAAAAAACAATTAACCCGCATTATTCATCGTTTAATATAAAATTGACTCAGACTAACTGATATACCTGATTTTAATATCAAACTGTAATACTTTAAAGTACAATATTTTATATAAGCTTGACTGTTTTGTATGAATTTTTCAGGTTAATAAACAAATCATTTTTTAACAAAAAATAATAATAATTATTTTTTTTTACGCATTTTAACGCCAAAAATTGTTTTTCGTCGAAAAAATATTATATTTGTCTAATTGAGAGTATTTTAAAAAAATATCAATATATATTTATATCTAAAATAAATCAAAGTAATTTTAACCATATTTCATGGATTAAGATAATTATTTATTTATAGATTTAATTACAAATAAACATAAAGCATGAAGATAAAATTACCCCTTATTATCTTGTTTTTATCTTTAGTAACCACTCAGGCTCAGGTCAAAGTTGGTGATAATCCCAATCAAATAGATTCATTTTCTGTTTTAGAATTGGAAAGTACTAATAGGACATTTGTTCTCACAAGAGTAACTACTACCCAAATGAATGCTATAACTCCTTTAAATGGAGCATTAGTCTATAATATAACTGACAATTGTGTTTTTCAATATAATAATAATAGCTGGTCTAGTTTATGTACTGGCAATGATGATCAACAACTATCATTTAACCCTACAACAAACATTCTAAGCTTAGAAGATGGAGGAACTGTTGATTTATCTTCTCTAATATCTGCAGGACCTACAGGTCCTACTGGTGCAACAGGGCAAACTGGAGCGACGGGTCAAACTGGGGCAACTGGAGCGACAGGACAAACTGGTGCAACGGGTCAAACTGG